>CAZFJT010000535.1:0-3096 GCA_964519135.1 uncultured Syntrophales bacterium
CTCTTATTCCATTCAGCCAATGCGCCTGAATCAGAGGATTCAGTGAGTTTACCATGGGCCGCGGCCAATCTTGCAATGGGAACCCTGGGGCCTGAACAGGATACATAATCCAAACCCACTGTGTGGCAGAACATTATAGAGGCTGGATGGCCCCCATGCTCTCCACAAATGCCCACTTTCAGCTCTGGCCTGGTTTTTCTGCCCAAAACAACTCCCATGTTCACCAATTGGCCCACACCGTCCACATCCAGGGCCTCAAAAGGGTTTGCCGGCAATAAACCGTTTTCCTGGTAGAAAGGCAGGAATTTGTTTTCAGCGTCTTCCCTGCTGAATGAAAATGTGGCTTGAGTGAGATCGTTTGTGCCGAATGAGAAGAATTCGGCGTCCTCGGCGATCTTGTCCGCGGTAACGCAGGCCCGCACAGCCTCGATCATGGTTCCGAACGCAAAGTCCAGCTTGACCTTGTAATCCGCTTCCACTTCAGCCTGCACTCTATCCACATATTTCTTCACCCATTCAAGCTCGCTTTTTGCAACCACTTGTGGAACCATTATTTCAGGGTGGGTTTCAACTCCGTCTTTAGCGCATTCCGCGGCTGCTTCAAGGATAGCCTTGATCTGCATCTCATAGATTTCCTCATTGGTCACTCCCAATCGCACGCCCCTATGTCCGAGCATTGGGTTGATCTCCCGGAGTGTTTTTGCCCTTCTCAGAGTGCGCTCTTTCTTTTCTATTGCCTCTTCCACAGCTTCCAGATCCACATCAAAAATAGTGGCGCCCGCGGAACCCTTAGCAGCCTCAATAGTCTCATATTTGCTTGGATCCGCGATTTTCAGAGCCGCCATCATACGATTATTGTCCAGAATTCTTTGTTTTAGCTCTTTAAGGTCGCGAATTTCATCCACCAGCACGTGTTCAAAGGGTAAAAATTCGTGGATGGGAGGATCCAAAAGTCTTATGGTAACAGGATATGGGGACATGGCCTTGAATATCCCCACAAAATCCGACTTCTGAATGGGCAATAGTTTTTCCAGGTGCGCTTTTCTGTCCTCCAGATCCCTGGCCACAATCATATCCACTACTATGGGTAACCGTTCAGGGGCATTGAACATCCTTTCCGTTCTGCATAGTCCTATGCCCACGGCCCCGTATTTTCTGGATAAAGTTGCGTCATCAGGAGTGTCCGCGTTTGCCCTGACATCCAGTTTGGCGTACTCGTCGGCCCAACCCAGCAGAATGTCCAATTCCTTTGTCCATTCAGGATCAACTGTTGGTATTTCACCCAAATAGACCTCGCCTGTGCCGCCATCGATGGTTATCACATCACCTTCCTGAATGACCATATCGCCTACTGTGGCTATTCTCTGGACTGTGTCCACACCTATTCCTTCCGCGCCCGCGACGCAGGGTTTTCCCATGCCCCTTGCCACAACCGCGGCGTGGGATGTCTTGCCTCCTCTGCTGGTCAATATTCCCTTTGAGGCAAAAAATCCGTGAATATCTTCAGGTTTGGTCTCTTCTCTGACGAGAATAACACTTTCGCCCGCCTTTCCTTGAATCTCCGCGGTGTCCGCGTCGAATACGCACTTGCCTGAAGCCGCGCCCGGTGAAGCAGGCAGCCCCTTGGCCAATGGGTCCGAGGGGTAATTTGGATCCAATCTGGGGAAAAGTAGTTGTTCCAACAGCTCCGGATTGATTCTCAGAAGCGCGCCTTCTTTATCTATTAAACCCTCATTATGCATTTCAACTGAAGTGCGGACCATTGCCGCCGCGTTCATTTTACCGTTGCGAGTTTGAAGACAGTATAGCGTTCCCTTTTCAATCGTGAATTCGTAATCCTGGACTTCCTTGTAATGGTTTTCCAGTTTATTGCGCAGTTCCTCCAATTGCCTGTAAAGATCCGGCATTTCAGCGGCCATTTCCTGAATGGATTTAGGAGTCCTTATACCGGCCACAACATCTTCGCCCTGGGCGTTGACCAGGTATTCCCCATACATCTCATTGGCGCCGGTTCCAGGGTCCCTGGTGAATCCCACGCCTGTTCCGCTGTCATCACCCATATTGCCAAAGACCATGGCAACCACATTAGCGGCCGTGCCATTGGCCATTTCCTGGGTAATATTAAATTCACGCCTGTAATCAACAGCCCTCTTGCCCATCCATGAGTCAAAGACCGCCTTTATTGATATTTCCAATTGCTCGTACACGTCCTGGGGGAAAGGTCTGCCTGTTTTTTCCTGGAACAACTTCAGAAAAGTTCCGCTTATTTCCTTTAGGGCGTCCGCGTTAAGGTCCACATCCTTTAAGGCGCCGTTCCTGATTTTCAAATCTTCAAACGCTTCATCAAAGGGTTCGTCAGGCACACCCATAGCCACTTTGGCGAATAACTGAATAAACCTTCTATAAGCGTCGTATCCGAATCTTTCATTTGATGTTTGCTTGATCAATCCTTCCAGGGTTTCATTATTCAAACCCAAGTTCAGTATTGTATCCATCATGCCGGGCATGGATATCGCGGAGCCTGACCTGACCGACACTAGCAGCGGATTGGATGGATCTCCGAAACCTTTGCCGGATTCTTTCTCCACAGCTTTTATGTGCTCTATGACCTCATCCATAAGACCAGGCGGCAGGTCCTTGGACTCAGAACCCAGATAAGCCAGACAAGCCTCGGTGGTGATGACAAATCCAGGAGGCACATTCAGACCGATTTGGGTCATTTCGCAAAGATTTGCGCCTTTTCCTCCCAATAATTGTTTGTTCTTGCCATCTCCATCTTTGAATGCGAATACATGCTTGGTTCCCATACCTCACTCCATTATTTTAATTAGTTTGAAGTTAACGCGCCTGACAGCGAGAAACCACGGGCCACGCTCCTGGTCCCATTGAGAAATTACCGCGTATCAGTCGGCTTTTGTTCCCGGCCAAGTAAAAATTTAATATAGTTGGTTAATAGATTTTCCGCGCTATTCTGGAAATGCCCCACGCGCGGGGATACAGCCTAGAAATGTTACAGGAATGTTGCTTAAATTGCAAGAAAATGGTTAAATCGTTTATTACAATCATTAAATGGACGGATTAAAATAGGGTTTTTAC
>CAZFJT010000536.1:0-3089 GCA_964519135.1 uncultured Syntrophales bacterium
ATGCAAATATTGGCCAAGCCCAGCATGATGAATCCTGAAAGACCTACCAAAAAGGAAGCTAAAGAAAAAGAAGAGGAGATAATAGAAAGAGTACAGGTAAGCAAGGACTTTCTGGATGATCTTAGCCCTGTAATTATCGATTACCTGAAACTTAAGGAAGCCCTTGTGGAAGAAAAGCCCGACTCCGCGGCTCAAAGCGCGTCAGCAATGCTCGGATTTTTGAAAAAGGTCAAGCCTGAAGCGCTCACAGGAGATGCAAAATCCACATGGGACGAACTGTCAGGGCAGATTATCGCTCCCCTTGAATCTATGGCTGACACAAGCGATATAGGCGCGCAGAGAAGACTCTTCGACCCATTGTCAGAGAATTTTGCACGTCTTGTTTTGTCGTTCAGGCACACCATGGAACATCCTCTGTTCCTCTTCTTCTGCCCAATGGCGTTTGACAATAGAGGAGCGTACTGGCTTGAACCGAATGAGGATCTCAGGAATCCCTACTTTGGCCATGAGATGCTCAAATGCGGAGAACTGGTGGAAACGATTCCTTCTGAGAACGGGGTTTCAGGCTCAGGCAAGAATGAAGGCAATGAGAATAGCTCTGAAGATAGCAGTTACCATATAGATCAATCCCACCTAAGCCTCGCTAAACTCCCACGCGCCGTCCATCAACCTTTGAGATTTTCGAAGACCGGAAAGGAGTAGGCTGCAATGGAGAATGGCGCAAAAATAGATAAGTCAAAGGATCGCCTGGATGACAGCGCGCTTTCCAAGATAATGGGCTCATGGATTGCTCAGAAGCTGTTTGTTGCGGTTTTCGTTTTCGGTGTTTTGCTTTACGGTTTAAGTGTGGCCCCATTTGACTGGGATATGCCTTGGCTGCCCAGAAACCCCACTCCAGTGGACGCTATTCCTGACATTGGAGAAAACCAGCAAATTGTCTTCACCAATTGGACAGGCCGCTCGCCCCAGGACATAGAGGATCAAATAACATATCCCCTGACAGTGTCACTTCTAGGAGTGCCTGGCGTAAAGACCATACGAAGTTTTTCGTATTTCGGTTTTTCAACGATCTATGTTGTGTTCAAGGAAAATGTGGAATTTTACTGGTCCAGGTCCAGATTGCTGGAAAAACTCAATTCCTTGCCTGCCGACGCATTGCCTGAGGGGGTAACTCCTTTTCTTGGACCTGATGCAACAGCGCTGGGCCAAATATACTGGTACACCCTTGAGGGAAAGGGCTATGACCTTCACGAACTGAGGACAATCCAGGACTGGTACGTTCGATATTACTTACAGGCGGCTGAAGGGGTCAGTGAAGTCGCTTCAGTGGGAGGATACTCCAAGGAGTACCAGATAGATTTAGATCCGGTTTTAATGCAGGGCCACAAAATAACCTTACAAGAAGTGTTCTCTGCTGTGCTTAAATCCAATGTTGATGTGGGCGCGAGGACCATTGAACTGAGTGGCGCCGAATACGTAATCAGGGGGCTTGGCTTTGTAAAGTCGGTAGAGGACCTTGAAAACACAGTAATAAAGGTTGCCAGGAACGTTCCCTTATCTATAAAGGACGTGGGAGTTGTGTCAATTGGGCCCCAGTTGCGAAGGGGCGCTCTTGACAAAGAGGGGGCTGAGGTAGTCGGCGGTGTTGTTGTGGTCCGTTATGGTGAAAACCCTCTGCAAGTGATAAAGAACGTAAAGGCCAAGATCGCGGAGATTAGCCCCGGCCTGCCCAAAAAGACCCTCCCTGATGGTTCGGTGTCGCAGGTGGAGATTGTTCCATTCTATGATAGGGCCAAGTTGATACACGAGACTCTGGACACCCTAAAGAGAGCGCTTTCCGAAGAAATCCTGGTCACGATAATTGTCGTCATAGCAATGGTAAATCATCTCGGTAGTTCCGTATTGATCTCTGGCCTGTTACCCCTAGCAGTATTAATGACATTCATAGGGATGAAACACACGGGCATTGACGCGAACATAATGGCCCTTTCAGGGATAGCTATTGCCATAGGAACTATGGTGGATATGGGGATCATTCTTTGCGAAAACATTCTTCGGCACATGAAGAATTCCGATCCATCTGAAAACAGGCTTATTGTTATCAGACGGGCCTCCACAGAAGTTGGCGGCGCGATTATGACGGCAGTGGCCACAACAATCATAAGTTTTTTACCTGTTTTTACTCTAACAGCCGCTGAAGGAAAACTTTTCAAGCCTGTGGCCTTTACCAAGACCTATGCGTTGGCCGCTTCCTTAATTGTGGCCTTAGCGGTGATCCCGCCATTGGCTCATATGTTTTTCAGGCGAGGTTCTCGACAGAGCGTATTTACAATTGCATTGAATATTGCCCTTGTTTTGGTCGGTTTTTGGCTGACCATTTACTATTCCACCTTGATAGGGCTTGGCGTGATTTTGGCCGCGTCCATTGGACTGTTCAAGATTAAGGCGCCTGAGCGCTGGGCCGAACATGGAAACCGCCTAATATTATTTGTATCTCTCGTAATCGTCACATATTTACTGACTGAGCATTGGCTTCCCCTGGGACCGGCAATAGGGCTCTGGAAAAACCTTGTATTTGTTGCGATTATCATATTCGGTTTGTTGAGCCTGCTTAAAATTCTCCAATGGGTTTATGGTCCGGCCCTGGCCTGGTGCTTAAATCACAAGGCGCTATTTCTGGTTTTTCCATTAGCTCTAGTCCTTTTCGGGGCTACCATATGGTTGGGGTTTAACAGTGTGTTTTGGCCTCTGGCTTGGCCGTTTGAGCCTGCGGCCAGTGAATCTCAAGTGACTACCCAAGCAGGTGAGCCGCTGGAAGGTAGTGAGATCAATCCAGTCACAAGTCATCCCATCTGGGTGAAACTTGCCCACGCATTTCCGGGTTTGGGCAAAGAATTTATGCCTGATCTTGATGAAGGTTCATTTCTGCTCATGCCCACTACCATGCCCCACGCTTCAATAGGCGAGGCTTTGGACGTGTTGCAAAAACAAGATGTTCTCATCTCCAACATACCTGAAGTGGAATCAGTTGTGGGTAAGATAGGAAGGGTTGAGAGCGCTCTGGACCCCGCGCCGATTTCAATGGTTGA
>CAZFJT010000537.1:0-1821 GCA_964519135.1 uncultured Syntrophales bacterium
CCATTGCCCCTCTCCAAGATACTGTGACCACAGGAAAATTATCCATATTTTTCTTTGGCGTGTATTTTTTCCCAACAAGCTCTATAGGGCAGAACTCAGATTCAAGGTTAACCCTGTCAAAACCCCCTGCGTCTTTATTCCCCTGCTCGTTGAGAAATTTACAGTAATTCCTGGTCGTGACTTCGGTCAAATTCCCATAAAATGTATTAACATGAACCTCGCGCCTTGGATGTTCATCGGGCCGGCCTTCAGTGTCAGGGTTTCCCATCATAAACGGCCCTGTGGATACCTTCAGCCATCCCTTGTAATTACCATGTCCTTTTCTGATTGCGCCAACAGGGATTTTGTCGTTACTTGTCTTTGTTTGGTGATCTTCATTTATCATAGGCGCGACCGGCGCTCCTAGACCACCAGGGCAGGGCGGCAAAGTGGGAAAGGTTGGGTCCATGGAATTTTCCGGAAAAAATGTCTGATCAGTTGGCGACTCAACGCATTCCACTTCCCTTGTTCCGCATAAACCGATTTCGCAGGCAATGGCAGTGCACAACATCAATATGATGGCAAATATCTTGAGACAATGCAAAATTCTGTGATAACTGGAATTCGCTGCGCTAAAGTAAAAACTCAATGAATACATCAAGGAATTAGTCCTCAAACATGCGGAAAGCTTGGTTGGACCTTTTACTCAAAGGACCACGTCACTGTAATCGTTATCAAGTTATTTGTATGAGTTATATCCCGTTATACTGGCTTTACAATATAACGAAATCAGATTAAACACCAGTCGCCAAAAATGTGGAGAGCGCTAAATTGGATTCAAGAAAGATCTCTCATATTGAAAAGAAGTTGGCTTACGAAGTCATTCCAGCTTTAATTGGCGCCTTTGGCCAAAAAGGATCTCAAAGGCATGAACCATCCGCCCTTTATGATGAAGCCTTGAAGAGATTAATACAATGGATCATAGGATGCAAAAGACCTACTGATGAATATGTTTCCCCTGATGTGGACGCCCTCTATAAAGAAGTTAAGGCCCTGGATGTTGCCATTGAGACTCTTCCCACTCTTTATGAGAGGCTTAGGGATTACGAGTTCCCAGAAAAGGGCCAATGGTCCAAGCCCCGGAAAAATAGAAATAATAAGAGAAACCAAGGGCTATTCTACACTCCTGAAAATATAGTGGATTACATAGTTGAAAGGTCATTTGTCGCGTTTGAGGAACACAGCCCTGAAGTTTTGGAGCACGTAAAGATACTAGATCCTTCAATGGGCGCAGGCCTGTTTTTACAAGCAGCGATGGACAAACTTGCAAGGTGTTTTCAGCAAGGGAAATTACAAGCGCCTGGCGCATCATTCCATGAAATGAATTACGCGAGCATACTGGAAAAGAATCTGTACGGAGTGGATTTGGATGAGGTTGCTGTGTTAATTGCAAAGGCGCTCCTGGCAAATAAGGCCGGCGCGTTTAATCCAAGCGCCCAACAGGAAGGAATCACCCGGAATTTGAAGACAGGTAATTCTCTCATTGGCGCGGTTGATACCAATGGAAGGGGTCGGGAATTTCATGATGCGCGCCTTGCCGGGGCCTATCTGAAAGGACGATTATCCGATGATCAGATAAGGGCCTGGACAAATGAAGTCCGCCCTGTGCACTGGGGGGTGGAGTTTCCGGATGTGTTCAATCGTCCAAATCCCGGCTTTGACATGATAATAGGAAATCCTCCCTATGAAACTCTTTCAGTTAAAGAATCAGGTATCAGGGTAAGAAAACGTGAACAGGACTATTTCAGGCACATTTACAAATCTTGCCACGGAAAGATCAAT
>CAZFJT010000537.1:1831-2501 GCA_964519135.1 uncultured Syntrophales bacterium
GAATTACTGAGACAAGGTGGTGTGTTAGGATTTATCATACCAGTAACCCTACTTGCTGATACAACAGCCAAGAAGCTCAGGGGATTAATCTTTGATCAAACTGATGTAAAGGAAGCCGTGATAATTCCGGAAAAGGCAAGGGTCTTCCATGGGGTAACCCAGGCCTGTCTGATATTGATAGGACAAAAAGGTCGGCGGACTAAGCAGTTAAAGACTTCCCATTGGCTGGGGTTAGAGAAAACCGCTCCTGCAAAAGGAGTCTCCATTCCAATGGACATAATAGAGAGTTGCGGTTTGAGGGTTCCAATCCTTGAAACCATTGAGGAAAAGGAGCTTTTTCTGGCTGTTAATCGATTTCCTCCCCTAGGCGGTGACAATGACCATCCACCATTGGCCCAGGCCAGGCAGGGGGAGATCAATATGACGGTTAACAGGGACTGGATAACAACGGAACCTAGTGGATACCCGTTGATACGTGGTGAGCATGTGGCGCCGTTCAGAATAAGACATCCTGCGGAAAACTGCGCAAGGCTCGATTGGGTAAAAGAAGCATATGTGGCCAAGCTATTAAAAGACGAGCAAAAAAAGCAAGAATTAACCTCTGAGGCATCTGATTCTGCAGTGTGGCAAAAGGAGAGAATCGTGGTGGCCCGAGTGGTCAATATTGGCT
>CAZFJT010000537.1:2511-3082 GCA_964519135.1 uncultured Syntrophales bacterium
GGGCTGAACATTGACATGGATTTCTTGATCGGGCTCCTTAATTCATCCCTGTTGAATTGGAGATTCAAAAAGACCAGCGCAAACAATTATATTTCAATGGCTGAAATAATGGCTCTACCAGCGCCACGGCTGCTTTTCAGAGAAGGTGTTGATCTCGAGCCCCAAGCGCAATCTATATTGGAATCATTTATAAAAGATACAAATCTGTCTATGGGTGGTGTCATGGGGACTATTACACGCGAGCGCGGCGCAAACGATGATCATGATTTGATCTTTGAGATTATCAAAAAGGTTTCCATTATGTCCCAATCGGAAATCCAGGGATGGCAAAGGGATAGGTTGAAAGTGATATTGGATGGAATAGCGCCTCTCTTATACGGAGTAGAAAAAATCAGCGGACCTTTAAGGCAATGATTATGAAATAATAGTGAAAACATTTATTAACCGAACAATGAATGGCATCTTAGAAACTGCGAGAATATAAATGGCTTCAGACCACGGGAAAACTTCCACAATTAGCAAGTATTTACTTAAGTGCGGCATTGCCCCTTTTGGCGTGAGATCCGATTCG
>CAZFJT010000538.1:0-1787 GCA_964519135.1 uncultured Syntrophales bacterium
TGGGAAGATCACACATTATATCCGTATCCGCGCATGAATCTTTCAGCTTGAGAGCATGGGATTTCAGGTCTGTGTCAGTAACCTCCACAGGCACCTCTGCAACCAACTCTATGCCCTTGGTTTTCAAATAATCCTTGCAACCCTCCAGGCCTTCCTTGCCATAGTCGTCATTCTGGTAAAAGAACGCGATCTTTTCCTTTTTCATTTCCTCAACAGCGTACTTGGTCAGTAGATAAGCCTCATGGGTGTACCTGGGATAAACACCAAAGAGATACTTTATCGTTGGCTCGGTCCAATGTTTAGAGCCTGTGGCCGGTCCAACCCAAACGACCTTGTTTTCCATGAGATAATCTCTCACAGCCATTCCAGTGGACGTGCCAACACCACCAACAACTCCGAAGACGCCTATGTCTTCAACGAATTCCTTGCCTATTGCCTTTGTTTTAGCAGGTTGGTAAGCGTCGTCGCGCAAAAAGTACTCTATCTTCCTGCCTGCGATTCCGCCCTCTTCATTTAGAAGATCAAAATACACTCCAGTTCCCCTGGCCACAGCGCCCCACAACGCGGCAGGCCCTGTTTGAGGCCCCCATTGACCTATCTTGATCGATGTGTCCGTGACCCCTCGGACTTTGTCTTCTGCAAAGCCCATCATAGGAGCGGCCAACGCCATCAGCAAGCAGCAAAGAATTAACGCCAAATAAACACTTCGTCTCATATGGTCCTCCTGTTAAGTTATGGACCCGCGTTGCGCGAGAAGCTTGCGCGGATCAAATGATTCAGGACGAGAGCCACGCGGCTAATAGAGCCTGGGCGTCGTCAGCCTTTGTACCACTTGCCCCCTTCTTTTAAGAAGGTCATGGTCACATGCCGTTCACTATCTTTGAAACCTGGACCTCCTATAATAACAAAGACTCTTACGTATCCTATATCAGTCACCAGGGGCATTCCTTCCTGGTCCTTATTGGATTCTATTTCCACCACTTTTTCTATCTTGAATTTCTTTATTTTTATGGTCGACTCTTTGACCATTTCTAAGAACATTTCGTACGTGTGGTCTTTTTTGTACTTTGAGGAAGGCGCGATCATTTCCCATACACGTTCGGAGTCCTGCTTGATCTCAGCCTCAAAATAGGCTTGCGCTGTTTTTTCCAATTCAATGTAGTCATTTTCTTCAGCCCATGAATTGCCTGTAATAATAGCCATAAGGCATACTGTGACCACTATTGTGGCTGCGACCCAACTAGGCCTTGATCCATTGATCATCGCTTCTAGACCTTTTTCTCGTAATGCTTCACAAAAAGGCCGGAAGGCCTAACGCATAAAATCACGACTATTACGGCAAAAGCAACCACTGACTTGAACTCCAATGATACGTATCCCCCAAAGAAGTTCTCTATGATCCCAAGCAAATAACCACCCACTGCCGCGCCCGGCAAACTGGTCATCCCACCGAGCACAGCTCCTGCAAATCCCTTTAGCATGGGGTCAAGCATCATATTGGGATCCAACGTGGCCAAGGGAGCGATCAACATCCCTGCTATCGCGCCTGTCACCGAACTCAGGGCCCAGGTTAGAGTCAAAATCCTCTTTGTGGGAATTCCCATGGCTTTTGCCGCGAACTGATTCTGCTGCACAGCCTTCATCGCGACCCCAACCTTGGTGAATTGATAAAACAGAAACAGCAACAGCATTATCACCAAGCTCGTGACAAAGGTCCACAAATTGATCTCTGTTATAATAACCCCGCCTATGTTCACACCACTGTACTCATTAAAAGGAACAGGAAA
>CAZFJT010000538.1:1887-3079 GCA_964519135.1 uncultured Syntrophales bacterium
TGGGCGAAGTTAGGCACCTCTGTGGTTTTGTATATGATTACCATCGCCAGGGCCACCAAGGCATAGCAAGCGCCAATGGATAGACCGCCGACTACAAGATCAAAGAAAAAGGTCATTGCCCGGCTCCTAAAAAGGCCACATCTTGAAGTATCTCTTGATTCGTAAATATATTCCGTGAGCGCCTAAGGGCTCAAAGATAGCTATTGCTATCAATATTCCGCCTACCACTATACTCTGTATGTTCGGCAGCCCCTGGGGAGTGAAGAACATGTTGGAAATCTTCAAGAGAACCTCTCCTATCACAGGCGCCTCTTGAATAGTTACAAGCTGGAACTGAAGCCATGTTACAAGGGTTGCGCCGAGAATGGCGCCCATCACCGACCCTACCCCGCCGACAATTACCATGGCCAAAAATGTTATGGACAGTATCAGATTGAACGCGCCAGCGCTCACATGACCAAGCGCGAAGGAGTACAACCCTCCTGCAACGCCGGTATAGAATGCGCTCACAGCAAAGGCCAGTGTCTTGTACCAAAGCAGGTTTATTCCCATTGCCTCAGCAGCGATTTCACTGTCCCGTATAGCCACAAATGCCCTGCCTGGTCTGGTTTTCAGCAGTTTTAAGGCCCCTATGGTCATCAAAATGGTAACCACGATGATTAGGCCGTACAATCTAGGGCCTTCTTCAAATACAAAGCCTCCTATGACGGCTTTTGGTGATGAAATTCCCATATGGCCGCCTGTGAATTCAGAGTGGGATATTATCTGTATCACCGCCTGCCCAAAGCCGAGTGTGGCGATGGCAAGATATGGGCCTTCAAGCCTCAAGGAGGGTAAGCCAAGAAGGAAACCGAATCCTGCTGAAATAAACCCGGCCACAGGTAGAGCCAAATAGAACGGAAATCCAAACTTGACCATTAGGAGAACATTCGCGTACGCGCCTATTGCGAAAAACCCCGCATGTCCAAGGGAGATCTGACCTGTGTATCCAACCAGGATATTAAGTCCTATGGCCACTATACAGTATATGGCGATAATGTTGTCCTGAAACAAGGTGTGGCCGCCAACCACGAATGGAAAGAGTATCAACGCGAAAAATAGAGCCATTGTAGCTACAAGAACGGTATTGCTCTTGAATAGCTCAATATCCTCAAAATAATCCCGCTTCATATCCATGGTTGTGTCATCTCAA
>CAZFJT010000539.1:0-3072 GCA_964519135.1 uncultured Syntrophales bacterium
ATTTAGTGCGCAGAACCCCCAAAAGAACAGGCATTCCTCCAAATCCTGCGTTAGAAGAGCAAGACAGGTTTTTGGAAGGAGGAATTGAACCTGGTGGATATTATAATGTCCTTTATGTGGCGATCCCGCTTATAGCTTCCACAGCCTCATTAACAGTGATGCTCTTTGTGGACAGGATGTTCCTTTCATGGCATTCCGCTAAATCCGTAGCCGCGGCCGCGCCTGGAGGGATAACCTATTTTACGATTTGTTCATTTTTTCTAGGCACAGCCCAATATGTAAATACCATTGTGGCCCAAAAATATGGAAAAGGCGACAAGACCGCTTGTTCAAGGGCCGTATGGCAGGGATTCGCGTTTGCCCTATTGTCCGCTCCTGTCATACTAGCCCTTATATTTCCCGGCAGGGCATTTATCTCCTGGGCCGGGCATGGAGAGGAGCTGGTAAGGCTTGAAAGCGATTATTTCACCTATTTGATGCTCGGTGGAATAGCCCTTCCCTTCAATGCTTCGGTTTCTTCCTTTTTTTCAGGCAGGGGAAAAACGCGCATAGTCATGTGGGGCAACATACTTGGCAACTCCGCCAACATTTTAGCTGATTACGTTTTGATATTCGGTAAATTCGGGTTCCCTGAGCTTGGCATAAAAGGCGCGGGCATAGCTTCAGCTGTTACCAACTTCATACCATGCGCATTCTGGCTGACGATCTTTCTATCAACAAAGTATCAGGAAGAATACAAGACCAGGGCTTCCATGGTGTGGGACTCCAAACTCTTCATGGTTATAATACGTTACGGAATCCCCTCAGGCGCGCAATTCTTTCTTGATGTGGGCTCCTTCACGTTCTTTGTGATGATAGTGGGCAGGCTTGGGGAAGTTGAACTGGCTGTGAACAATATCGCGCTGGCAATAGAGATCCCCGCGTTTCTACCAATGGTGGGCATGTCCATAGCCACATCCACTTTGGTGGGTGAGTACATAGGAAGAAATCAATACCAATTGGCAAGGAAAAGCGCGTATTCAGGGCTGAAGTTGGCCCTTGGCTATTCTCTGGTTTTCACGATACTGTTTCTGTGTATTCCCGATTTTTTCCTGGAAATATTCTTGCCTGTTGACCAGGTTCATGTCCACCCTGAGATAATCAGCCTCGGCAAACCTCTGCTCACAATAATGGCCATTTATGTGATGTTCGACAATACAGCCATAGTAATGACAGGCGCGCTCAATGGAGCGGGTGACACAAAATTCACCATGTGGACCCAGATCGGCGTGTCATGGGGAATCTTTATCCCTGTGGTTTACATCTTGATTCATATGATGGGTATGGGCCTGGTTACCGCGTGGTTATGTTTACTGGGTTACGTGCTAAGCATAGGAGTATTGTTCCTGTTAAGATTCAGGTCCAATCGGTGGAGCGATATTGACATGTTTGGCCAATTGGAAACCGGTTAACATTAAAATGAGATAAAGGTTAAAATTGAAAGTTCATGAAACCTGAGATTAATTGGCTTTAATCCGCGCCTCTTTCTTCCAGAAGCGCGATCACATTCTCATGCGCGCCGATCTTAGCCCAGCTCAGGGCGGTCATCCCCTCCCAGTCTTTAAGATTAGTCTTAACCTTTCCTGTGGATAAAAGAAGCTGCACAACCTTTGCCCTTCCGTTCTTTGCGGCAAGGCTCAACGCGGAAGCGCCATGATCATTCACTATATTCGGATCAGCCCCAGCTTTTAGCAATAGTTCCACAACATCTGCGTGACCGTTCATAGCGGCCAGGGCCAGCCCTGTAGCTCCATCCTTCCTGGATTCATTCGCGTGTGCGCCCCTTTTGATCAATTCCTGGACCAAGTCCGCTGCGCCATTGGCGGAAGCCAGTATCAAAGGGGTAGATCCGTCCTTAACCCCGTCAGAGGTCGTTGCCCCAACTGAGGCGCCTCTGTCCAGTAATATCTTCGCGGCTTCGGTGAATCCCTTTTCAGAGGCCAAAGTAAGGGCTGTATTTCCCCTGGAGCTTTTCGCGTTAATGTCAGCCAGTGGCGACTTTTCAGCGAGTATGCGCACTATTTGTGTATATCCGTTCTGGGACGCGTACATTAACGGTGTGGCGCCCCATTTGTCTCGTATGTAAACCCCTGCGCCCTTGTTTACAAGACCTTGAACAGTGTCCGCCCATCCATTGTTGGAGGCCCATTTTATAGCTGTGGACAGATTTTTGGTCTGGGCGTTTATATCAGCGCCAAGGTCTATAAGATCCATGGCTATATCCGTGTAACCCAGTCCTGCGGCAAGTATAAGAGGAGTATGCCCTGACTGGGTTCTTGAATCCACTTCAGCTCCATTACTGACCAAAGAGCGCGCCCTAGACCTGTCCCCCTTGATCACCGCCTCGAACAGACCCATATCTTTATTGGATATTTTACGGTCCTTTATTTTTCCCACAAAGGACTCTATGGACGCGCCGTTTTTCAGCAGAAGGCTCACCACGTTCCTGCGGCCATATCTCACAGCAAGGGTAAGTGGTGTCCTGCCGGATTTGTCAACAGTGTCCACCTGTGCGCCCGCTTCCAATAAAAGCTCAACTATGTCTCTGTGGCCCAAATACGCGCCAATACTCACAGCAGTGCTTCCATATCGGTTTCTTGCTAATATATTCGCGCCGGCGGCCAACAAAAGCTCCACAATATCCTGATTTCCATTCCTGGCTGCGGTCATTAGCGCTGAGTTGCCGGAGCTGTCTCTTACCGCTAGATTGATACTCTTATCCAATAGAAGCTTTACAACATTCAGACGCCCATGCTTTGCTGCAAACATTATTGGAGTAAGGCCTTGGTCGTCTTTTGCCGATGTTTCCGCTCCTCGTCTTAGGAGTAGTTGAGTCATCTGCGCATCACCGTTCTTTGCGGCAAGCATTAATGGGGTAATGTTACCAGAGTACCTGTAGTCTATTATGTCTGACCGCATATCCAGCAATTCTTGGGCCCTTTGGGTGTCTCCCGCCAGAACCCCTTGAAACAAAGCCTTTGCTATCCGGCGCTTGGGTTCTACGCGTCCCACATATGAGATAGGGAATCCGCC
>CAZFJT010000540.1:0-3070 GCA_964519135.1 uncultured Syntrophales bacterium
ACAGTCCCTACACCTACCTCTTGGGCTTTAATTACGGTTCAGGCCTTGGGGATGGAAGCAATCTGGCAGGTCACACGAACAACTGGGGCGGGGGATTTGACCGCAACGGTGACGGTACGATCAACGCGGCCAATGTGTTCGGCGCGAGGCTCGACTATGCGGTGGCTGCAAACCTCAATTTTTACGGCAGCTTCTTCTGGGCTGAAAGGGATGGCCACGGCTATGGATGGGGCTTTATTGAGCCCGGTGGAAACGGCGCTCCCATTCATTTCAATGACGAGGGTCGGATGACCAGGAGATGGAACGCCCTTGGGGGAACGATGGCGAATAGAGTAGCCCGAAACAATCTAGCCGTCAAGATTCCCAATATACCTGACACCTCACTTGGATGGGAAGTAACAGGTGGCTTCAACTGGCAGCTCCTGGAAAATTATGGGACCAGCCTTGTTGCAGCTTACTGGCAGCCTGGTAAATGGTTCAAATACGCCTGTGTTGACAAGTCCCTCCCTTCTGCAAGTCTTGGCGCATTTCCATGGGGAGTAAATCCCGATCGTGAGATAGATCCGATCATGTCAGTGACAGCCACACTCGTGGCCGACTTCTGATATGCGATTGTGCGCTGTACATGGAGTCCCGAAAGATAGGGAGTGTGGAAGTGATTACATTAGATTCCAATAGAGGAGTGACAAGCAGACCCGGCCGGAAGCTTTCCCTGTCTGAGAAGCCAACAGGGCTCAGGGGACGAATGATATGGATCAAACCGAGACTTCAAGGAGCATTCAATATGTTTAGAGTGATTTCACTATTTATAGTTATTTGCGCATTCATATGCGCGCCTGGCTCTGACGCGTTCGGTCACGGATGCGCGGATTGCCACACCAAAGAGGGGGTAGCTGTCAAGATCCCCTCTACAGAGCCGATAAAACTCATTGTTGATGGTAAAGAGACAAACATAGGGATCAAGGACGCGTTCAAATTCCATGGACATGAATGCCCAGGAGTGACCACAACATTCCTGGCGATAAGGTACGGCCTGGAGCTTCTGTATCCCGACTCGATTCCAAAGAGGGATGACCTTCTGATACTATCGGGGCACAAGGCCAGGGGGCCAATAGATCTCATCGATTTCGTCATGAAGGGTGATAGGCAAAAGGACCGCACATGGCCCATAAAGGGCCTGAAAAAGAGCGCGGACGCATTTGAATTCACAATTATTCGCAAATCCAGGCTTATGGCGGTAAAGGTAAAGTTGAAGCCTGAAATGTGGCCTGAGGATTTTTTCCAATTAAAGCGCAAGCAGAAACAAAAGAAGATCACAAATGAAGAATGGGACAGGTTACACGATCATATGAAAAACATCATCTTAAATTTTCCCAAGAAACCGGCAGTGGAACTATTCGGGGCGCCAAAGCCCTACAAGACTCTGATCTGGGGGACTATAGCCACATCCGAGGTGGACGACATTATAAAGACAATAAGAAGGGCCGGGAAAGAGGGTAAGGCAAAACATCAATAAGGCTTTGTTCAGGCTTTACCCGGGGCGCCGCGATGAGGGAGACGATCTGGAAAAAACTTGTCGCGGGGCCCTTTTTAATATCACTTCAAGCCACCTGCTCACCTGAATAGTGCTCTTCCAGGGCTCTCTTTAAACCGGTAATACTCGCTGATCTCGGGAAGCAGCAGCGCACGCCCCTGGCCTTGCAGATCTTCTTTACCGCCTTTGCGGCATTGTGACTGTTCACCTCAACTGGGCATACAACCAGATCCGAGCCGAGTATGCAGTCCTCAAGGGCCTGGTCACCGCCGGGGGAGGTCCCGTCATGGCGTCGAAAGCTTCCTCCGAGAGATTCTATTATTCTGCGATAATGTTGCTCCAGGCTATGCACTCCACCCACTAAAGTCACCCGCTTGCCCCTAAGATCAGCCGCGAATGGACAACAGGGCCGGGGTTGAGCCTGATCCGTCTGCTGATTCACCATTTGCTCATAGTGGTCCAGTTCCTGGATGAGGTTGTCGATCTCCTCCCTCAAGGCGGCGTTTTCGGTTTCCAGTTCATAGTTGCAGAACTTCGCCTGATTCAACAAACCCTTCAAGTCTTGAATCTTTCTATTGTTTGCACATGCGCACCTGCCGTTACTTTCACATGAACCGGTCCCTTCCGAATTCTGAAACTGGGGTAAAGATAATAAATCCAGCTCATTCTTAATATTCTCATTGAACTTTTCCAGCTTCTTGTTCGCCCACTGCATGTCAAGGAGATCCCTTTGCAACCTCAATATTTCATCATCTTTTTCGGTATCGCCATTATCCCCCAAGGCCCCTGCGCCCGATGAATTCCATTGATCCCGCATTAACTTATGTTCCATCATGTGTATAAAGCCGAACAATGACGTTTCAATCCTTGCTTCAGCCAGCTTACCCCTGGTGGCCAGCCCCCATAGTATGGCCCAGATCGGCGCCCGGCAGTTGCCCCTATCCTCCCTGATTTCACTGATAAGTGGAATGGGGTCGTCAAATGGTATCTTTTTTTCATAAATCTGAAATTTTTTCTCAATAGTCTTCTCGGTATGCCTGGAAATAAGATTGTCCCGTAGGCAGAGTTGCACAATGGTCGTATGCAGGGCGAACTCTTCGTCCATTAGGGGATCTTTAGGGGTGATGCCGACGTGCCTGGCGAGCTGTTGCAGATCCTTCAACACCAGGGCCATGCCGACGACCTTGCAAACCGTGGATGATTGTAGTTCCCATATCCTTTTCTTTGGTTTCACGAATATACCCTCCTTTATAATCGCTTTCCCTGGGGGCCACCTGATAGCCTAGCATTCTGTGGTTAGATATGTCTATCAAAGTAAGACATTCCTGTCAAGCTAGTGTCGTGTGTGACTGATTCAAGACACAGAAGAGGCAGGCTGGGGAAATACAAGCAAGGATCCCTTGAGGGAACAACTCACGCCATTAAAAAGAAATACCTATGGCTTAAGAGGGAGAATTTCTATACCAGGGGCGGGTTCAAAACCAAAAATCACGACCCTGATTAAGTGAAGCGTTCAATGAATGGGTAGTTCTATAT
>CAZFJT010000541.1:0-2493 GCA_964519135.1 uncultured Syntrophales bacterium
GCCGTAATGCTTATTATCAGGGCACAAATCGCCATGATTAGTTTTTTGTTAAACATCCCAATCCTCCAAATCAGGAAAAGCCGTGACTTTTCCAATTACATGATAATATTAGTTATACTTCCTAGAAAAACGTGCTACTATGCGTTAAAAAAAATATAGGCTAAAACTCCACCTTTCCCCCAATCTCTCCAAAGGACTTTTGCATCTTTTCATAAACCGGCTTGCCCACAAAGAATGTGTATATTTCATCGGCCTTTTTAACCAGCTCCACATCCTTGAATTTGTCGGGATACAGGACCTTTCCGCACGCGTAAGCGTCGGCGATAGCAGTCCCTATATTGGTCATGTACCAGTTGAAGGGCAGCAGCCTGTAAACATTGCCTTCCTTGAAAGCGTTCAGTCCTTTGTAAAGATCAGGCTTTTTGCGGTAATCTTCTTCCACCAGCTTCATGCCGCCTGCGTCTATGAAGATTATCTTGGGGTTCCAAGCCAATAGCTTTTCCTTGTCTATGAATAGATGACCCTGTTTTTGTATTTCCTTGGCCACATTATTGGCCTTTACCCATTCCAGGGGCACATAGCTTGCATCAGTGCTCTCAATGCCCTGATAACCCTTGTACCCAATGGCGCCCACGTAAACCGGGGCCTTTTCGGAATCGGGAATGTCCTTGGTCCTGGTCTCCAGGTCCTTTTGAGCCTTTTCAATAAAGCCCACTATTTCTTCGGCCCTCTCCTTCTTGCCCAGGATCTCACCCATAAGCCTCAGAGAATCGAACACCTTGGGGTCAAAGGTCGCGAACCTTCCATAGGAGACAACCACTACTGGTATGCCGATCTTCTTTTGGAGTTCATCCGCGTTGGGCTTTTTCATGTAGGAAATAAAAATTAGATCCGGCTTTACTTTGAGCACTGCCTCAAGATCCGGCTCACTATTTATGCTCTTGGGTCCGCCTGGACCAACATTGGGGAGTTTGGCCAGTTCAGGATTGGCTATCCAGTATGGTCTGCCGACAGGTCTGGTTTTCTCGAATCTCTCCACTCCCACAAGCTTATCCTGCGCCCCCAGGTAAACCGCGAGTCTCAGCGTTCCAGGGGAAAGGCAGATGATTCTCTGGGGAGACTTTGAAATCTCCACCTTACGATTCGCAAGGTCTGTTAACGTAATTGCCTCCGCTGCCGTCAATTGCGCTGATATCATCATGATGGCAGACAATAGGACTAAATATTTAAGCGCTTTGTTCAACGAATTCATAATAGGTTCAATACCTCCAATCATTCCGGTTTATTTACAGATTACTTGTTCCATACAATGGCGTATGGGTCGCCGCCTGCGTTGCATAACATTTTGGCAAGCTTCACATCCCCATTGAATCTCTGCATCTCCACAAGCCAGGCCATTTTCTTTTCCAGCGGCAATTGGGCCATCTTTTTGCAGGCCTTTACCCTGGAAATAAAGAACACCGGATTTGCCGGGCCACCCTTGGGAGCGAAATCCTCCATATTGAGCCCCAGATCATCCATTATTCTCTTCCAACTGAAGCCAAGGACCACTCCTTCGCACGTGTCTTTCTTCTTGTTTATCTTCAAGGCTACTATGCTGGGAAGAGCGCCGTCTTTCTCATACTTGGCCAATTGATCCTTGCCCATTGTAACGCCATAGGCCATTTGCTTACCCATGGTGGCGTTATATATGACCTGAAGGGTGTCCATGTAACACTTGGGAAGAGCGCCGAAGAAATTGTAGGATTCTCCCTTCCCAAGGGGCATCTTCTCCTCCAGAAACACGTGGGTCAGGAAGCCTATGTTAACTCCAGGGCAAAGGTGATCGTGGAATCCGGCTGTTTTCATTATCTTCCAATCAGCGTTCTGGGCCCAAGAAAGGCTTATGCTGGAGACCTTGTACAAATCCCTACCTACTATACCCGACGAGGCTTGTTTCCAGGCTTCCGGTTTCAGAAGCTTCTCCTCTGAAGCATCTATGGTCTGGGTCTTGAAATTTTCTCCAGTCCATTTCCCATAAATGATCTCATTTTTTTCTTTATTGAACAGGGCGAACCACAGGGGTTCATTGAATGAACTGTGCACATCCAAGAGATTGCGGTCTCCGCTGGAACATCCGGTAACCTCGGACAGTATGTCCCGGCATTTCTCCGCCCCTTGACCGCCCATCTGCCCATAGTAGGCGTTGGTAAGCAACAGCAGTTTTTTTGAATTCTTCTCAACCCCCAATGAGGACATGGCCTCTTGCGCGGAAGCTTTAAGCGACTCAAGGTCCTTATCTGAAATGGCGGCCCAGGAAGGCGCCCAGCACAGATTCAGCGCCAAAAGAGCGGCTATAATGGGTATAAACATGTTTCTTCTCATAGTGATCTTCTTACTCCCTCCTTTTAAATGCTTTTAAATACTAATCATTTACATGATTCCAGCAATCTCCCCCCTATACGGGCACAACTATCGTATATGCCTCCATTTTGCTCAGGATGACCTCCACTC
>CAZFJT010000541.1:2503-3061 GCA_964519135.1 uncultured Syntrophales bacterium
GGATGAATCTGTCAGCAAAACGCAGGGCCAGGTTAAGGTCATGAATGGAAATAATCGCGGTGAGTCCGCTCTCTTTGACAGCCTTTCTTACCAGCCCCATGACCTCCAGTTGATTCTTAAGGTCCAGGTTACTGGTGGGCTCATCCAGCAGTAGTATCTCTGGCGCCTGGGCCAGGGCCCTCGCGAGGGCCACCTTCTGGGCTTCACCGCCGCTAAGTTGGGTCACAGGACGCATAGCCATCTGTTCCAGACCCATCATAGCGATGACATTTGAAGTGACCTCCAGATCCTTTGAGCCTGGTCGCCATTCCATATGGGGCCTTCTACCAAGGAGCACAGTATCGAATACGGTCAGGGTGGTCTCACTTTGGCGCTGGGGCACATACCCGAGGGCTTTGGCTGTTTCCAACCTGTCCATTTGGGCCAGCTCCTTGCCTTGTATGAAAATGGCCCCGGACCTTGGGGTCAATATTTTATTCAAACATTTCAGCAGGGTGGACTTTCCCGCGCCATTGACGCCAAGTATCCCCAGGACGCAACCCTTGGGCGCCTCAAAGC
>CAZFJT010000542.1:0-3052 GCA_964519135.1 uncultured Syntrophales bacterium
CCTCCCATACGTACAACGAGATCTCCGGGTTCTCTTTCGGAGACTTTTATAGGAGCTCTCAAAATAACACGGGAAAAGACCTATAAGTATTTTGCAACCATTAACAGAGCTTGGCGACGTACATATTCAATCTTCGAAAGCGAATTGATATTATGGTTCCCAGTAATAAGGTTATTTAGAATCACTCTTAATTGTTACAACAAATTCCGCGCCTGATGAAGAGGCGCCAAGTGTGAGGGTTCCCCCTAAGGCTTCAGTGAGCGCCTGGGCCCCGGCAAGACCTAAACCATGCCCTCTAACCGGGAATCCTTCCACTGTTATACATTGGAAATACTGATCAAAAATCTGATTGTGAAAATTCTCGGGTATCCCGGGTCCGTCATCCTTTACAGACAGCTTGAGGCATTCACCCTGGGTTTCAACACTAATGGTAACGGTCTTTGTTTTATACTTCAGGGCGTTGGAAAGAAGATTGGTGATTATCAAGCACAGCTTAACTTCATCAGTGTTTATGACTTTGGAAATATGCGTCTCTTCAGCCTCCAGAGCTACATTGTTCTTTTTCAGCACATCCTTGATGCCCTCAAGGTCGGTGACTTCGTCGAGCTGTTCGGCAAGCGCAGGATCCACAAGATCAAAGACTTCCAATAGAGCGCTTTTTATAACGTCAATCAGTCTGCATTGGCATGTTTTCACTATGCCGTGGGACGCCATATCCAGTTCGAGCATACTGGCCGCCAGGTTCTTGATCTTTAACGCGTTTCGCAAAAGTCTTTTGACAACTTTTTCCTGCTTGGGATCAAGTTTTCCGTACCTGTCCGTTTTCTCCAACAAGGATCTGGCGCCGGTCTCAATGATATTTATCGGATTCTTGAGATCATGAACCAGATGGGAAGTCTGGATGTTTTTTATTGGCATCAAAAACCCCTCGTCAGTCTGCTAAGAACAAATATTTTTCGTTCAAGCGGCGCTAAACCTGAGACTTCGAATTTATTCTTCAAGCCTGTTTAGTATATCTTTTTCCATTTCTTTCCACTCAGGTCCAAAACGGCGCCCAAAAGATCCGCTCATTTTTCTTAATAGACTTCGCCAAGCTGCTTGGTTGCTCAATGTGAGCGCATCTTCCAAATACGGCCCCAGTCCTCCTAGTCTATCCTTGGGTAGATAGGCCGCTGCAGCCAAATCAATGGCCTTATTCAATGATTCAGGGCTTAGCGCATGGGCGGTGAGTATTACGACTGTGGCGCCCTTTTCGCCTGCGTATTCAAGGAGCTCAAATCCTCTTACACCCATGATATCAAGTATGACAAGATCATATTTTGTTGAGGATAGTTTTTCAATCCCTTCTTGATAGGAGGTCGCGGTGTCCAGTTCAACTTGTAGCGACTCAAGCTCTTCTCTGATTACGTCAAGAACATCGTCCTCATCATCCACCGCGAGAATCTTTTTGCCCCGCAAGCTCTCACCCATGGGTTGATCTCCTGATTTACATATAGTATACGTGATGAATTCGTGTCAAGTTGGACTGAAAAACCTCATGTTTGTGATGGCCCCCGACAGATGGTATCACTTAAGGGCAAACGCATATTAGCGGTTGATGATGAGCCCGATATCTTGGAAACAATAGCGGAAACACTAGAGTATTGTGATGTTTTCACCGCGGGAACATATGATACCGCGTTGGAAATGCTCAACAGAAATGAATATGATATCGTTGTCTTAGACATAATGGGAGTAAATGGTTTAGAATTGTTGAATGTGTGCGTTCAGAGGGGTTTTCCCGCTGTGATGCTTACTGCGCCGGCTATGGATCCAAAATATGTGATAGGCGCCTTGGAAAAGGGCGCGGTCTCTTATATGCCTAAAGAGGACCTGGCCCATATTGAGATAAGACTGAATGAGGTTCTGGATCTTTTGGAACAGGGAATAGCGCCCTGGAGAGAGACAATAAAGAGAATAGATCCCATCCTTGATGAAAAGTATGGCGAACAGTGGAAAGATGAATTTAACCAGTTTTTGGACAACAATAAAAAGAACACTATTACAAAGCCAAGGAAATTATCATGAACAAAACAGACAACCAAGAAGGCGCAACCTCGCAGAGACAATCAAGCAATCAGCCAGCCAGAATAGTTAAGGATGACATATCAGTTTACTACAGCAATTGCGCAATGGTAGGAACAAGTCCGGTTGATCTTTGTGTTTATTTCGGTCGTTTCGGGCAGACCACCGACAATAATCAACAACCAGTGATGGCTGAAATATACGAGAAGCAGATTTATATGACAGTGGATCAAGCAAGGAGATTGGCCGCGGTATTGAACCAGACCCTGCAATCAATTGAGACCCCCCAAGGCGGTGATCAGCAGCAACCCGCTCAACAGCAGGCGCCCGGCCAGAGGCCGACGGCAAGACCAGCCCAACAGAACCAATCCACAGGTCAGCAATCTAGGGAAAGGCTGGCAAGACCAGTAGCTAAACCGCCCAAATCAGAATAGTTATTATAGAATGAGTTCAAATTTCTGTTCTGTGATCTTGGGTCCCCAACAATTGGACTCATCCTCCTCTATCAAATTAAAGCCGTTTCTTTCATAAAGCCTCCGTGCGTGGCGCAAGCCCTCAAAAGTCCAAAGATAGAGACTCTTGTACCCTTTTGAACGCGCATGCTGGATGGCTTTATCCATAAGCTTAGAGCCTATCCCTTTACCCTGGTGGGTATCTTTTACAATAAACCATCTTAACCTCGCGCTTTCGGCCGGCCCACAAAAGCCGTCCACCGCGACTGAGCCGATAAATGAGTCCGCGCTGGTAGCCGCCCATAAGCCGTCCCTGTTGGGATCGAAATTTTCGAGAAACTCTGAGAGATCTCTGGACACATCTATTTCAAATCTGGAATCAAAACCCCAATTGAGATTGTAATATACTGCGTGGGTGGTGGTTATTGTACCGATCAATCCCGGATAGTATCCCTTCAGCTCCAGTTCTTCCATGCAAAAGCCGTCCATTTGGCCCGCCTCTTTTTTGCTTATTGTCTCGTATGGTTTGGCCTAAT
>CAZFJT010000543.1:0-3047 GCA_964519135.1 uncultured Syntrophales bacterium
CACCAACAGTATCCTCAGGCGCCACCACTTCCACATCCATATACGGCTCCAACTGAACAGGGGAAGCCTTCGCGCAGGCGTCCTTGCAAGCAAGAGAGGCTGCGACTTTCACTCCCAATGGGCTCATGGAGTCAATATTTGAGCCCAAGGAAACAACCGTAATTTTCACGTCGGTCATTTCATTGCCAGTCAGAGGGCCGGCAAGCGCGGCTTCATTGATTCCTCTAACGCACGCTTCCCGTAAGGCTTCGCCAACTGAATCAAGACTTGGGGCAAGCTTGTATATCATACCTTCCCCACGTTTTGCAGGCTCTACCTTAACTGTTGTCTCCCCAAAATGTTTAGAGTCACCGATTTCCCTGTCAAAAACAGCCACAGCTTCAGAAGTCCCAGTGACCGACTCCTTATAAACAACCTGGGGCTTGCCTGTGACCAGGTTAAGACCATATTCTCTTTTAAGTCTGTCTACAATTATCTCCAAGTGAAGCTCGCCCATACCGGAAATGAGCATTTGTCCGGTATTCTCATCTTCCTTGAAGACAAAGGTGGGGTCCTCCATGGTTATCTTTTCCAGGCAAGCAAGTAGTTTTTCCTGGTCGGATCTTGTGCTTGGCTCCACAGCGATCGATATAACAGGAACCTTTTCGTCCACAGCCTCAAGGATCAAAGGATGGGCCTTATCAGTTAGGGTGTCACCGGTCCTGGTGTTTTTCAATCCCACCACCAGGGCTATACTCCCCGCGCCCGCTACCTTTATTTTTTCCCTTTTGTTTGCATGGGTGAGAAATAGTCTCGCGACCCTTTCCTTTATGTCTAAATTGGAATTATAAACTTCCGCGTCAGCCTCGAGCTTCCCTGAATAAACCCTCACAAAGTTGGCCTTTCTGCCCTGGTCCATTGTGACTTTAAAGGAAAACGCGCAAAGGGGATCCTTGTCCGAGGGTCTTCTGATTTCCTCTTCCTCTGTTTTGGGATTCAAGCCCTTCATTGCGGGAGTTTCCGCGGGAGAGGGCAGGAGATCGACAACAGCCTCTATAACAGGCTGCACACCCTGGTTTTTCAGCGCGGAACCGCAGAGGGTAGGCACGATCTTGTTATCAATGGTCCCTTTGCGAAGTCCCTGCAATATCTGCTTCCTGTCTAATGTCTCATTTTCAAGGTACGCCTCGAGTAATTCCTCATCCATTTCAGCCGCGGTCTCAATCATGGGAAGCCTGGCCTCTTCAGCCGCCTCCATGTATTCATCGGGAATATCTATTTGATGGAACTCGCTCCCAAAGCTTTCAGGGTCCCAGACTATTGATTTCATCTCGATCAGGTCCACTACTCCCAAAAATGAGTCATTATCCATCATTGGAACCTGTATAGGCACAGGCCGGGCGCCAAGTCTCTCTCGCATCATTTCCACAGCTCTATAAAAGTCAGCGCCTAATCTATCCAGCTTATTGACAAAAGCGATCCTTGGGACCTTGTATCGTTCAGCCTGATGCCACACTGTTTCTGTTTGGGGCTCCACTCCTCCCACACCACAAATTACTGCAACCGCGCCATCCAAAACCCTCAGGCAGCGTTCCACCTCTATTGTAAAATCAACATGACCTGGAGTATCAACCAAATGAATCTCATAGCCCTTCCATTCAAAGGTTGTGGCCGCGCTTGTTATGGTGATGCCCCTTTCCTGTTCCTGGGGCATGTAGTCCATAGTGGCCGAGCCATCGTCAACCTCACCAATCTTATGAACTTTTTTGGTATAAAAGAGCATCCTTTCAGTCAGTGTGGTCTTGCCCGCGTCCACATGGGCTGCTATTCCAATATTCCGTATTTTATTGATGTTCTTGGTCACTTTATCCCCGCGCGTCACTGGATTGTTGTTGCCAACTTTAAGTAGAACAGATGATTTTTAATTCCTGGGGCGAGCCTTGTCAAGCGCGGCGTTGGATTCAAGGATGGTAAATTCACAATTATGGTCGGTTATTCAAAAACAAGATTCCAGGCGAGACAGGATTTCTTTTACAGCGCCATCGCAGGCGTAATTCGGGCCTTCAACATTATAGCCCCCTGTAACGCCCTGAATAATATGGGTGAGGTTAATTTCAGGGGAATTGCGGTCCAAGGGATTGTCTTTTTTTACAAAGTAACGGCTCTGACGAACATCCGTTCCAAAGGAGGCCCCAAGGCTGACCTTTAATGAGCAAAGACCATAAAGATAGTCACAGGCCCTTTTATTTTTAAGGATATCCTGCGCGCCGATCCTGCGCGATTTCTTAAAACTAAGATAATCAAATATACCTGCGCAAAAATTAATGTCTGTGATAACAAGCCCGTACAAATGCCAGTCGTCAATTATCTCCATAAAAACCTTTGCTTGGGATGCGCTTAAATCTTCGCAGGCCGGACAAAAAAAGGTCTTGCAAGCCAAGGCCCCATAGTGGCAGAGCCCCCTCCAGTCGCTTCCATTATTGCCAGGGGCCATAGGATGAAGCATACAACCCACTGTGTTCAGATCATCCGCCAGATAACCGGTGAACTCGCAAATGTATATCTCAGGAATAACAGGCGAGACATACTCCAAATCTCTTACTCGCTCTTGATATTCAATAATGGATTCAATATTCCGCCTGGTTTCCCTGAATAGCGCGGTTCTCTCGGATAACCTGGAAGCCAAAAAATCCCTGTTGGAATTGGCGTCATTGTATAGACCGCAACATGCAGCGCATGATTTTTTTCCGTCGGGCTGACAAAGGTTCATATCTGTGATTTGCCTCTCATGGTGTTTCTGGCGTTAATGAAAGGCCACTAAAAATACAGGGAGAGTTTGTTCAATTTCTCGGCCATGGATTCTTTGAACAGCCCCCAAGGTGTTGACTCACCCACTATTATTTTTCCGATTCCCCTCATCCCAATTTTCGCAGATTCAGGCGCGTCAAGGAATTTGGCTCGGACCCTGCAAACATTGCCCAATCTTTGGATTGTTTCGGCGGTTGGAGATATATTGTCCACCCTCAAAGAATACGGAGTCAAAGGATCATTATTAAGATATAAGACCA
>CAZFJT010000544.1:0-3038 GCA_964519135.1 uncultured Syntrophales bacterium
ACTATTAGTAATTTTGGGGGTTTTTCTTTGCCTTTTAGTGAGCCAGGCCTTTGCTCTGGAGAACGCGCCAATAAGTGAGTTCACTGAAGAGTGCCTCATGTGCCATGTAACCGCCACCCCGGGAATAGTGGCTGACTGGAAAAGAAGCAGACATTATAGGACCACACCGTCCCAGGCTCTTGAGGCGCCTGAGTTGGAGCGCAGGGTTTCCATAAAGACCCCTCCTGAAAGAAACAAAAACGTGGCTGTTGGTTGCGCTGAATGTCATATGTTGAATCCTGACGACCATAAGGATACTTTTGAGCATAATGGCCGAAAGGTCCATACAATGGTTACTCCAAAGGATTGCCAAACTTGCCATCCAGTAGAAAGGGAGCAGTTCAGCAAGAATCTAATGGCCCATGCGAGGGGAAATCTTACAAAAAATAAAGTCTATATGTCCCTTGTGGAATCTGTTAACGGAACCCAGGAGCTTGAAGACTCTAAATTAGCCACAAAAATAATACCAGCCAATAAAATGACAGATGCGGATTCGTGTTTTCATTGCCACGGAACAGAGGTCAAAGTTATTGGAAAAGAGACCAGGGACACAGAATATGGAGAGCTGGAATTCCCGAAATTTGAAGGCTGGCCCAACCAGGGAGTTGGAAGGGTAAACACCGACGGTTCCAAGGGATCCTGTTCAGCTTGTCACAGCAGGCATGAGTTTTCCATAGAAATGGCCAGAAAGCCGTACACATGCGGTCAATGCCACAAAGGTCCTGACGTGCCGGCATATAAAGCTTATGAAGTGAGCAAGCACGGCAATCTATTTTCAGCAATGAAATCAGGATGGAAATTCAATGAGGTCCCGTGGACGGTGGGAACGGATTTTTCAGGACCCACCTGCGCGGTGTGTCATGTGAGCCTGCTCGTGACAGAAGAGGGCGACACTATAGCCAAGCGAAGCCATCAGATGAGTGACAGGCTTCCCTGGCGAATATTAGGCCTGATATACGCGCATCCTCATACCAAATCCCCGGACACATCCATAGTAAAGAACGCGGAAGGCCTTCAACTGCCCACATCTTTGGACGGAAAGCTCGCAAAAGATTACCTGATATCAGAGGGTGAGATGGCCAAGAGGAAGGAATCCATGCAGAAGGTCTGCCTTTCCTGTCACTCTTCCAACTGGGTAAATGGTCATTGGCAGAGATTTGAAAACACCATACAGGTAACCAATGACATGACAAAGACAGCCACTGAGCTTCTTATAAAAGCTTGGGAGCAAGGGACCGCGGACAAATCGAACTTCTTTGATGAGGGTATTGAGAAGCAATGGGTAGAGCAATGGCTCTTTTACGCGAATTCCACCCGCTTTGCGTCAGCTATGATGGGCGCGGATTATGGCGTGTTTGCAAATGGAAGATGGTATCTGTCTAAGAATATTCAAGAGATGATTGATAAAATCAAGAGCTTGCCCAATAAAGGGACTGAAGCAAAATCCCAAGGCAAATAATCCATAACGAGGAGAATACAATATGGAAAAGATCACATGGAAATGTCCGGAATGCGGATACACCTTTGAGGCTGAAGCCGGACAGGCGCCTCCTGAGACCTGCGCAGGCTGTAATCAGAAGTGCCAGTTCGTGAATGTGACCTGTTATGTCCCGGAGTGCGGCCAAACAGGACAAGATCCAAGGCTGGGTTAATATTTCTCCGCACGTTCAAAAGATCTTGAGGCTTGATTATGAATAAAGTGGTTCTTGTAGCTTTCAATGGCGAGATGATGTGTTTTGTTCATGTATTGCTCAATGCCCTGGACATGATGGAAAAAGGCTTTGATACCAAGGTGGTTCTTGAAGGTTCCGCCACAGGGCTGGTAAATGAGCTTGTGAAGTCGGACAACCCGTTCAACAAGCTATATGGCCAGGTAAAGGATAAGGGGCTATTCGACGCTGTATGCAAGGCTTGTTCAACAAAGATGGGCTCTTTGGAGACAGTAAAAAGTGAAAATCTGCCCATTGTGGACGATATGTCAGGCCATCCGAGCATTGGTCGATATATTGAAAACGGGTATTCAGTGATTACTTTTTAAATTGTGCCAGAGTGTATGTTTTTGGAAAAACCTGAGTCGCACGCTTCTGTTAATCCGCGCAACTAAACCCTGCGGCTTGGCGGGCGGATCTTGAATACGAACACGATACTCGGAGAGCGCATATGAAAATAGTGGGAATTTATGGCAGCCCAAGGCAGGGCGGCAACAGCGAACTCCTTATGAATGAGACCATGAAAGCCATAGAGGCGCATGGCGCAAATACCGTTAAGATAAGATGCAAAGAGCTTCAAATTTCAGGTTGCGCTGAATGCGGGGGATGTGACAAGACAGGTGTCTGTGTGATCAAAGACTGTATGCAGATGATCTATCCTCACCTCACTGAAGCGGACGCGATAGTGCTTTCCACCCCGATCTTCTTCTATAGTGTTCCCGCGCAGGCAAAGGCCTTGATTGACAGATGCCAGGCCCTGTGGAGCCAGAGGATGCTCTCCAAGACCACAAAAGAGGAGCGGGCCAGGTATGATTCGGGCAAAGGTTACATGATTGCTGTGGGCGCTACAAAAGGCGCGAATCTGTTTGCAGGGGTGGAATTGATCGCCAAGTATTTTTATGACGCTTTGGATATGAGCTATGAAGGCGGCGTGTTAGTCAAGGGAGTGGACGCGAAAGCGGCAATAAAGGAACGGACTGAGAGTTTGCAGGAAGCCTATGACCTGGGCGCCAGAATCATCAAGGAGGCCGCGGGTTAACATGATCAAGGTATCCATCGCTTGATCCGTCAAAAACAGCGTCCTTAGGTGGACAAAATGTGAGACATCACATCCATAACGACGCTCATTTAATATAAGGGGGCTAGGATTTTATGCCAAAAGCCTTGATCGTATACGCCACATTGTCTGGAGAAACGAGGTCCATAGGGGAGTTAATAGCTGAAGGACTAAGATTCACCGGGTGCGAGGTGGTGACAAAAAACGCTGATGAAGTAAAGAAGGAAGAGGAC
>CAZFJT010000545.1:0-3027 GCA_964519135.1 uncultured Syntrophales bacterium
GGAGACCCTTGTAAAAACCCGGGATCAGTACAACAGCCTCAGCCCTGTAATTATAATCAACACCACAATCTCAAAGATGAATCTGGCCTATGTGGATGAAGTGCCGCCAATAAGCAAAGCCATAGGCGCGGATTTGCAGCAACTAATTCACACTGAATGGAATACTGCAGATAACGCTGAAGCCCAAAACAGAATAGTCAATGAGGATTTCTGTAAAAAACACGGCTTTGAGGTGGTCTTACCTTCACTTCCCATTGGAGAGTTCTACGAGACCGAGATAACCGAAGAAGACATACCAATCATGAAAGAAAAGCTGGAAGGGAGCAAAAAGCTTTGCGCGAAGCTCGGCCTGCCATTGAAGATATTGCCCAACTTGTCCCAGGACATGCTGCATGGTTACTATCTTGATCCACAATACCCATTTTCCAACCATTGCAATTCGTTGTGGCAGAAGCTCAGGGTTCTTCCTGATGGAACAGTGTCGCCATGTATGCACCTCATATTGGGAAACATAAAGGATCAGTCCATAGAAAGCATGTGGAATGGGGAAAGTATGCGAACATTCAGACGCCTTATTTCAAACAATCTCATGCCCATATGCTTCAGGTGTTGTAGCAGGGACTACGCGGGAGAGAGGATACGCTAGGGGTTAACAAGTCCCGGAGACTATGAGGTAACCCAGGCCAGAGGCGACCAGGAATAATAAATAGCCCAGACATGGTTTCAAAGAATGACCAAATATCCTCGGCAGAGGTGCGGAGTATCTTTAAGAAACATGGCCTGTCACCCAAAAAGTGGATGGGTCAAAATCTCCTGGTGGATCCGGCGTACCTCACAAGGATAGTTGAATCCGCGCGTATCACGCCTGATGATAAGATTGTTGAAATAGGCGCTGGATTAGGGGTTTTAACTTCAGCCTTACAAAGCGCGGGCGCGCAAGTGTGGGCTCTGGAAATAGACAATGGATTTTTCAAGGTTCTTGAAGATCGGTTTCAAAGTAATCAAACCGTTCATCTATTCCATGAGGACGCAACAAAGTTCGATTTCTTGGATCTTTACAATAGAATCGGCCCTTTGAAGGTTGTATCAAACCTGCCTTACAGCGCTTCCAGCAGAATTCTCTTTTCAATAGTTCAAAACAGGAGCATATACCAATCCATCACAATGCTGTTGCAAAGGGAGGTGGCCCAGAGGCTCATTGAAACACCAGGACAAAAGGAATACGGTATACTAAGCGTCTTGACCCAAGCCGCGGGTAATGTTGAGCTGCTGTTTCACATACCTCCAAAAGCGTTTTACCCCAAGCCAAAGGTGGACTCAACCGTTGTAAGGATAACCTTTACCGATCCTCCGCCTGTCCATGTGGAAGACTGGCCCCTGATGGTGCGATTGGTCAAAGCCTCTTTCTCGTCCAGGAGAAAAACACTTTGGAACAACCTTTCGACCATGAGGGCGATCAATGTTAATAAGCAAATAATAAAAAGAGGAGCGGAAGCCGCCAACATTGACCTTTCCCGCAGGGGTGAGACATTGACCGCCCAAGAATTCGCGATGTTCGCTAACGCAATATTTGGCTGATATATTCTATCTTTGAAGGTGAATATGTATCAGATTAATCAAATTGCCAAGGAGTCAAAACAATGGACAAGATTCATAAAGAAAAGCCGGACCAATCCAAGCTGGATGAGCTGGGAATAAACAGTTGGGGGACATGGGAGTGCGACCCTTCTTCCTTTCCCTGGCAATACGATGACAAAGAGACCTGCTATGTGTTCGAAGGCAAGGTTACAGTGGAAACCCCTGATGGACAAAAAGTGGAAATAGAGCCCGGCGACCTGGTCGTATTTCCAAAGGGGCTGAAATGCAACTGGACTGTCCATGAAAAGATCAGAAAGGTCTATAAATTCGGATAGATCGCGTCAGCGTTATCTTAGGTTTCTATTCATGGGTCTGTGAAGAACAATTATAAGCTTAAACCCATACGGGGCCGCTGCAAACAAATTCAACTCATTTGTGGAGGAAAACATGGGAATTTCAAATACCTACCTCAGAAGCGCTCTTATTCTATGCCTATTAGCTGTTCTGGCGATTGCTCCCCTTGCCCAGGCCGATGAATCTGAAATAATAGAATCGATCGTGCAATCAAGGCTACAAGTCAAATCTTTTGAACTCCCTTCCACCCGCATGGATGGACTTGACATTAAAAGGGCGTATGAGCTTCAGAAGAAACTTAGCGATCAGATGGCGAAAAAAGGAATCTCGGTTATTGGATTCAAGGCCGGTCTGACCTCGGAACCCACCCAAAAGAAATTCAAAGTTGACAGCCCTGTATTCGGACCTTTCTTCAAGGGAGCTAACATTCAAGGGGATCCCTTGGCCGTTAATGTTAAAGAATTTGTCAGGCCCTTTTTAGAGACTGAAGTGGCCTTTATTGTGGGCGAAAGGATCGATAGTCCCATAAATGATGTCAAAGACCTCAAGCCAAAGATCAAATCAGTCGCGGCGGCAATAGAGGTCCCTGACATAAGGTTCAGCGCGATGAAGGGCCTTATCGCCACCGACATAATAACGGACGCGGTAGGATCGGCAAGATTCATTCTTGGCAAGGAATTCCCTGCTGACAAGGTTGATCTGTCAAAGGTTTCAGTGAAACTAAGGAAGGACGGATCAGTGATAAATTCAGGGAAAGCTGTGGACGCCCTTGGGGGGCAATGGATAGCCCTTAAATGGCTGGTGAATGAAGCTTTGAACAACGGCTGGACCATTGAACCTGGACACGTCCTGCTCACAGGCGCTCTGGGCAAGATGCTCCCAGCCAAGCCGGGAGAGTACAAAGCCGAATACTCGGAATTAGGAAGTATAGCATTTAAGGTCATTGCAGAAACCGAGTAAAGTAGCCTACTATGGATCTCCGGCGGGCCCATGATTCGGCAAATTGCCTGATACCAAGTTGCTCTCAGAAATGTACTGATTTTTTTATAGCTTAGTTTTGCCTTGTGCGAGCCTGTTGGCAGGAGATCCGATTCG
>CAZFJT010000546.1:0-3027 GCA_964519135.1 uncultured Syntrophales bacterium
CCCACCCCCTCATCCCCGCCCGCCCCAGGCAAACTGCTCGAGATAACTACCACCCGAGGTACGGTCTCGGCTTTGAGTTCAACAGCCAAAAACGTGAGGCACACATAACCAAATACAGCCACCAAGAGAACCCTGACTATAACTGTAATGGGATATCGCACAGAGGATTCGGCCACATTCATTGGGCGAGCTTTCATGTGAAAAAACGTTAAAAATTCAAATGTATTTAATCATGCATTGTTTTCCATATTATATCAATAAACTGGGTAGGAGCTGCATTTTTTTATGATAATAGCTGACTTATCCATAATGTTTGGTTAGAATTACCGAGGTTTGCACGCGCTCGTGGCCTAAAATAAGATGGGTTGTAAGATAAGAGGGGGAGCGGATCCCATGTATCAGTCCCAATACAAAAAGAAGCTTATGAGTCCCGAACAAGCAACGGAACTTGTAAAATCCCACCAAACGATCGTGCATGGCATGGGGTCCGCTGAACCGCCGGCCTTGCTAAACGCCATTGCGGACAGGATAAAAAGCCGCGCCATTGAAAAACTCAAAGTCTTTTCACTATTGCCGATGGAATCTGTTTGCAACACCCTCCTTGCGAAGGAACTCTCCGAACAAGTTCAGGCCTACACATGGTTCATAAGCAAAGGGGACAGGGAGCTCGTTCATATCGGCATAGATCAATTCGTTCCGTGCAATTTCCAAGAAGTCCCAAGACTGTGCAAAGAGTTCATGGAGATCGATGTCTGCGTAACAACCGTTTCGCCAATGGACAAATCAGGATTCTTCAGCTTTGGCGCAGTGAATGACTATACTTCAACAGCCGCGCGTTCCAGCAAGAAACTAATTGTGGAAGTAAATGAAAACATGCCTCGCGTTTTTGGGGACTCCCTTCTGCACCTGTCCGAAGTTGACGCCATAGTGGAAAACAATGCCCCATTGTTGGAGATTGCGCCTGCTGAAGCAAAGCCCGAGGATGAGATCATCGGTCGCGCCATAGCCGAAATGGTCCCTGACCACTCGGTAATACAGTTGGGTTTCGGGGGTATACCCAACAGTGTGGCCCAGTATCTCAAAGACCACAAGGATCTTGGGATTCACAGTGAGCTCCTGTGTCCTGGAATGATCGACTTGATCAGGCAGGGAGTGATCACCGGCCGCAGGAAAAACATCCACCCCAGGAAGCATGTGTTCACAAACGCATTCGGGACCAAGGACCTTTATGACTTTATCGATGATAACCCGAGTATGGAATCATATCCTGTGTCTTACACCAACGATCCGGCCATAATCAGGGAAAACAGGAATATGGTATCCATAAACGCAACCATTGAAGTGGACCTCACAGGGCAGTGCAATTCTGAATACATGCTGGGCGAGCAGTACAGTGGAACCGGCGGTCAGCTTGATTTTGTAAGGGGCGCCTTTCATTCCGAGCGCGGTAAATCGATTATTGCTTTCAGGTCCACGGCAAGGCAAGGATCAGTATCCAGAATTACTCCGCAACTGGGAGCGGGCGCTGTTGTAACTGTCCCCAGGATGGACACCCACTTTCTGGTCACTGAATATGGGGCTGTAAATCTAAAGGGAAAGTCCACCAAAGAGAGAGCAGAAGCTGTTATTGGGCTTGCGCATCCAAAATTCAGAAGGGATCTGGAAAGGGCCGGGAACAAATTAGGACTGTTATGAATATAATTCCAATAAATAAAAGCGTTTTAGGTGGTATTGTCGGTAATGTTCTGGAGTGGTACGATTTCGCTGTCTTTGGATACTTTGCCCCAATTATCGGCCAACAGTTTTTTCCATCAGATGACCCTATCTCGTCCACCTTGAACGCGTTCGGGGTTTTTGCAGCAGGGTACTTCATGAGACCAGTGGGCGGATTCCTCTTTGGTCAGCTTGGAGACAAGTTGGGGCGCAAAAAAGCATTGGAATTGTCAGTGCTTATCATGGCAATTCCCACGACCCTTTTGGGACTTCTTCCTACACACGCGCAGATCGGCTATTTTGCAGCGTTACTAATGGTTGCCCTTCGGCTTATTCAAGGGCTCTCAGTTGGCGGAGAATATGTGGGATCCATTGCCTTTGTAACAGAGATGGCGCCTCCTAAAAGGCGGGGACTCTGGGGGAGTCTTACCACCTGCGGGACCATTGGCGGCATAATGCTCGGCTCGGCTGTGGCTACGGTTTTTCATCACTTCTTAGACCCCGAGGCCCTCGCTTCCTTTGGCTGGAGAATCCCCTTCCTTTTTGGAGGTATTGTGGGATTGGTGGGTTTGTGGCTTAGAATAGGCCTTAAAGAAACAGACCAATTTGAAAAGGTAAAGCAGAGTGGCTCAATTCAACGCCATACACTTGTGGACGCATTGAAATACCATCAAAGGGAATTCGTGCGTTTACTGGTTCTATTGCTTCTTCTGTCAGGCGGGTTCTATGCCCTTTTCGTATGGTGGCCCACCTACCTGACAAAAATTATAACACCTCCGGTCTCTCACGCGCTGTTGGTCAACACCATAGCTATGGTAATACTCATGATAACCGCTCCTGTGGCCGGCTTTTGTTCAGATGTTTATGGCCGCAGATCCACCATACTCTTAGGCATGGCCGGAGTGGCCCTTTTTGCATACCCTCTCACTGTATGGACCGATCATGGCATTTTCACGGCCGCGTTGATCAGCCAGATTATCTTTGCATTGTTCATGGGATTCTCTCTTGGGCCGTTGCCCGCGGCAATGTCAGAGATGTTCCCGACCCGCAGTAGATACAGCGCGGTTGCTGTGGCCTATAATCTTACGGTTGGTTGGGTGGGTGGAACCGCTCCTCTGATATGCACGTGGGCCACTGTTCATACAGGTGATCTGGCCGCGCCCGCATACTATCTGATTGCGCTCAGCCTTGGGAGCATTTTCGCGGCAATTGGCCTTCAATCTAAACCCGCACAAAGATTGGATTGAAAACCCTATCTATCGCGGGATCATCCAGGGAAGCTTTCGTATTCTCGGACCTCGCTTGGAGTATGAA
>CAZFJT010000547.1:0-3024 GCA_964519135.1 uncultured Syntrophales bacterium
TATTGGTAAAGTGATAGACTAGTTGAAAGGCGTTTACATAAAAAAGATGTTTTGTGGTATATGTCACCTGATTCAAGGCAATATGTTTTGCGGAGTTTATAAAGATTACCTAATCTTACGATTGGGCGCAGATGAGGCAAAAAGAGCCCTGGAGATGGACAATGTCAAGGAATTTGATATTACCGGCAGGCCTATGAAGGGTTGGGTCATGGTGAATCAAGAGGGCTTTGCGGATGATAAGACTTTAGAGGCGTGGTTGGAAAAGGCAAAGAAATTCGCACGCTCCCTGCCGCCAAAATGATTAACTCTAGTTGTAGTATCAGGTCATGCGGGCCGCGTTAAAGTGGCGCTATCGCCAAGGATGACCAGCAGCGCGTTCGTCGCACTCTTACGTGGCAATAATGGCAAAGTCCTATGCCCTAAAGGATGAGTCGCTAAATACCCGTATCATCTGTTGACTACAATGGTTTGGAATGATAAAAGAAAAACCCGTGACCGCAAGTCCGGGCACATTGAGGTCTGGAGCGTCCTGATGATTAATCTCTCAAAACCGGTTATTATGAATTATTTGTAATAACAAATTTATCAGCATTGGTTTGAGCTATGAGCAACGAAATTAAAAATGACAGAATAAATCGAGCTCCCTATCAATCATTAGGTTCCGGCCTTTACTTGAAATGCGCGCAAAATTTAATGGCTTACTGCGTAGTTATGGTTCTACTTATTTTATGGCCATGCGCGACCCAAGCCCGGACCTCTTTACAATGGTCCGATGTGGCCAGACTCAATCCAAAATTAAAGATATTACTGGAAATAAAAAGTAAAACCCCTTTTACAATATCAGATCTCGCTAAACTTGCTGACAAGAAATTGATCCCAGCAGACAGAGATCCCGGACTGGTGGTTGGGCTCAATAGCGCGGTGTTTACAACCAGGTTGGCCCAATGGATGGAGACTCCACCATTGCCGGATAAATTCAGCGCAAGATTGCTTACCAGGTTCATAATGTCAGGAGTTTACAGGGTTAACTTCAAGGTAAGGCAGGAAAATTACCAGGGACCCCTAAAATTTGAGGTCACCGCGCCAAGGGATAGTTTTGGAAGAAAGCTTTTGGAATCTGACTATGTTGTCAGGCCTGAGGGAAAGTCCACCCTCAAAGTGGACGGCTCAGGCAACAGATGGGTGTTTGTTGATTATGAGAGGGCGCCTGATAAGACCATAAGATTTCATTTTCAATTCAAATATCTTGTGAATATGGGCGAGCTGCTGGCCCATGATCTGATGATATTCGGAGACATGGGCAAAGGGAAATTGCCCGAGAACATTCGACCATACCTGGGCGTGGGATATAAAATCGACCCAAACATGCAAATCGCGGTGAATTGGGCGGCCGCGGGTAAGAGGAACCCGCCTAACGCGAAACACGAATATGAAAGACTAATGAGGTTCCTTAAGAGGAACGTTGTATATGACAAAAGAAAACGCGCCCAATATTTTGGTGGTAAATCTGTTTACAAGGATATAGATGATATGTACCAACCCGCTGATTTCACTCTCTCAAGACAGGCGGGTTGTTGTCCGGATACAATACTCATTGAATGCGCCTTCATGAGGGCTAGAGGGATTCCCTGTAGGACAGTGGGGCGTTTCGGGCATTTCTTCTCAGAACTTTATGTTCCAGGAAGGGGATGGATGTCTACTTCAGTTACTCCCACAGGCATTCCCTTGGTCGTCTCATACGGGCCGGATCATCTACCTTACCAAAACTGGAAGCCCAGAGTAAGAATGCAGACCAGCGCGTGGGAAGCAAGGATGCGTATTGAACCTTTGTCAGATCATGAAAAGGTCAATGATCCTAAACCGGTTCAAGCAAAATCTGATTCGGATAAAGCCGGGGATTCAGCTTCAGGCCACAATCTTGGAAAGTTGGACAAGATCATCACAGGCAAAGCAGGCGGTATGCGCGTGGAGGGAGATGTCCACGCAAGGGCGAAAGAAGAGAATAAGCTTGAATTCAAACTACCTTCCGGAAGAACCGTAGAACCTCCGGAACATTTTTCCATAGAACCAAAAATAGAAACTGAGAAGAAAAAAGGGGCCTTTAACTTACTACCCTGATTATATACTTCTTAAAAACCTGGAGGCTGATTAATGTCTTTGAGCCGATTGGTATTCGCGCCGTACGACCCTGATAACGATCGAGAAGTTATCGAACTTTTTGCAAAATATCCGCACAAGGATTATCAGATAAGGGCAATGGGCGTTTCAAAGCAGAAAATGACCGATTATCTTACACAAACATTGGTCAACAATGGAACCAACGGTATAGCTCTGAGAAATGAGACAGGAACCATAGGTTTGATAGGATTACAGGCCCTACCTTGGATGAGCGACCATTTTGGCTTGAATATGTACGCGGTGCCCCACCTTTTGGGTAAACCTGAAAGCCCGCTTGTACAAGCGAGACTGCTGAGATATGTTGTGGAGGAGCTTCCGGATGTGGACTTCCTGGACTGCCGAGTTGCAGTGGATGATGTTCAGGCGGCGCACGCATTGGAGATATGCGGGTTCAGATACGTTGGGGCAGAGACCTACATGGGACAAACAATAGAGAATTATCCAAAACCGGATACACCCCCTGATTTTGAGATCTCTCTGTGCAAGGAAGAGGATAGAGACCAGGTTCTGAGAATAGTTAAGGAAACCCATGTACATAACAGATTCATGTACGATCCCCTTATTCCCAGATCAATCTCCCAGTCTTTATATCAGCGCCTGGTGGCGAACTGTTTTGATCAGCGCCACTTCAGGGTTTTTGTAGCAAGGCGCCAAGGGGAGGTTAAAGGATTCATAGCTGCAAAAATAAATCAAAAATTTAGTGATGTTGTGGGTAGAAAATGTGGGAGTTTGGATTTTATAGGAGTGGTCCCTGAATCCAGGAGCAGGGGGTTGGGCGCGGCCCTGAACAATGAAGCCTTATTTCATCTATCAGATGAGGGAGTCCAGTTTGTGGCGGTCCGAACC
>CAZFJT010000548.1:0-3011 GCA_964519135.1 uncultured Syntrophales bacterium
CCCAGGGCGCCATAGTGGGCGAAGTTGTTTTCAATACTGCAATAACCGGCTATCAGGAAGTGCTCACTGATCCTTCTTACAGAGGTCAGATAGTCACCATGACCTATCCGCATATTGGAAACACTGGAGTGAATTTAGAGGACAATGAGTCAAGGCTGCCATTTTTGGCGGGATTCATAGTAAAGGAGAACTGTCCCAAGCCCAGCAATTGGCGAAGTCAAGGGGGCATGGAGGATTTCCTGAAGGATCACGGCATAGTGGGAATTCACAGTATTGACACAAGAAAGCTAACTCGCAATCTCAGGGAGACAGGCGCGAAAAAAGGGATAATATCCACAGATGAACATGACCATGACGCGCTTATGGCAAAGATCAAAAGCTCTCCTGACATAGTGGGAATGGATCTGGTTAAAGAGGTTACATGCTCCGCGCCATATGATTGGGACCAAGGGACCTGGCGTTGGAACAAACCCACCTTAAAGTCAGAGGAGGCCTTTAAGATTGCCGCGTTGGATTTTGGTATAAAGGAAAACATACTGAGGCTGCTAGTGGATTCAGGCGCTCAGGTAAAAGTTTTCCCAGCTTTTGCCTCAGGAGATGAAATCCTCGGGTATGACCCTGACGGCATATTTCTATCCAATGGTCCAGGGGATCCTGAAGGCGCGCCGTACGCGGTGGAGACTGTGAGAAGTCTCATAGGTAAAAGGCCCATGTTCGGGATCTGTCTTGGCCATCAAATACTAGGATTAGCCCTTGGCGGAAGGACATTCAAGCTCAATTTTGGGCACCACGGCGCGAATCATCCTGTGAGGAGGCTGGATACAGGGCAGGTGGAAATCTCGTCACAGAACCACAATTTTGCTGTTGATCCAGGGAGTATTGAATCAGAATGCGAGATCACCCACATTAATCTTAATGACCATACCCTGGAAGGTTTCAAGCACAGGAAATATCCGGTAATGGCCATACAGTACCACCCTGAGGCTTCTCCAGGTCCCCATGATTCAAGGTACCTATTCGACAGGTTCAAGAAAATGATTGAAGAGAATTGAATCGGATTCCCTGGAGAGTTTCTTGAGAAGACACGAACAAGAAATAAAGGACCCTATTGAACTCAAGGCGCTCATGGATGGCGCAAGAGTCTGTAGAGTGGCTTTTAACGGCTCGGATTATCCGTACATTGTTCCTGTTTGCTTTGGCAGGGTAGGAGAAAGTATTTATTTCCATTCAGCAAAAGAAGGAGAGAAGATAGACCGGATTAAAGCCGACAACAGGGTCTGTTTTGAAATGGAGTCAGATGTGGAAATAGTTCCTGGATCCTCCCCGTGCAAGTGGTCCATGAGGTTCAAGAGTGTGATCGGTTTTGGGAAGGCGAATCCGGTCACTGAACCGTCTGAGAAGATCATGGGCCTTAACGCTATTATGGAACATTATTCAGGTGTCAATAACAATGAATATAAGGAGTCCGTGGTTGATATTACCGAAATTATAAGGATTGACATTGACCATGTCACAGGCAAGATATCAAAACAATAAACATCAGTGGCCTAAAAGGTCTTACAAACCCACCTGTAAATTTTTTCAGCCTCTTTGAAATGCTTTTTGGTGTTCAACACCACAACAGTGTAATCTCGTTTGTCATCCTTGAAGAGCGCGACTATGCATCTGCCCGCGAGATTCGTGTACCCTGTTTTTGCCCCTTCCACAGGCAATGGTCTGTGCAGCAGTCTGTCATTGGTTCTTAATACATAGGTCCTTGGTCTCTTGTTCCTTGTTTTGAACTTGTAGGGCTTCATTTTACTGATTCGTCTTATGTGGGGATACTCGAACGCTCGTTTGGCTATAAGCGCCACATCCTGGGCGCTGGCCACATTCGGATGCTTTGACAAGAGTTCCCTGCCGTCTTTTCTACCGAGCAAAGCGGTTCTGTCCAATCCGCTGGGGGTATATATCTTGGTCTTTGTGGCGCCTATGATCTTTGCCCTTTTGTTCATTTTCTCAAGAAACGCGTCCCTGCCTTTTGGATATGCTCTGGCCAACGCTTCAGCGCAATCATTTCCAGACTCAATGAGCATACCGTGTAAAAGCTCTTCAACAGTCATAAGATCGCCGGGCCTGATCCCTACCCTGTGCCTGGGAACCTTTCTAATGTCATCAGGAATCCTGACAACTCTCTTGAGATTCATGGTGTCAATCACGGTCATTGCTGTTAAGAGCTTGGTGATACTAGCGATTGGCAGTGGTTCAGTCACGTTTTTGGCGAGAACCACTTTGTTGCATGAATTATCCACACAGAAAATTGCCTTTGCATTAACGCGCGGCTTTTTTATGCCCTTTGATTCTCCGTCCGATTCTCCTAGTAACGATCTATCGAGCAACTCTCTCAAAGACTTTGCCGCCGGCCTTGGCTGAAGTCTGCCTTTGTTGGGGCTTGTTGCTGGAACGATTAATTCCGCAGGGTCGCATGTCTCCAATTGCCTCTGGTTGATCGAGTCTTCTGGTAAAACCCCTAATCGGGTTGGTCCGACAGTCTCACGCCTTCCCGTAATCGGAGGGGGGATAGATCTCGGTATTCTATTTCCTGTTATTTTGGATAGCGGAGTGACTGTCTTGCCGCTGATGATGTCTTCTATAGCGCGCGTATCCGCTGATGGGCCCCCTAAACAATAAGAATGGCACAACATGAGCGTCATAAGAGCCAATGCGCCGGATAAAGCTTTTACCTTTGGGTGGTAATTCAAGTGAAGAGCCTCCGTAGAGATAACTGAGGACCTAACCGGTCATCATCTACGAAAAGTGTTACATTATAATTTTCAACCATTTCAAGTAAAAACATTAACAAAACTTTGATGAAATAGCGTTTAAACAATTAAATATCCATCGATCATATTAAATTACTTTATTAATAATCCAATGTCAATTGCGTGGACGGGTATCTATTCACTCTTGTGTGGCGCGCTGTGTACGCCGAGCCGGGCGCGTGAGGTCCGATGAGCGAAGTTTCCTTAGCC
>CAZFJT010000549.1:0-3007 GCA_964519135.1 uncultured Syntrophales bacterium
CGGGAGATCCGATTCGCTGTGTTTAAATTCGCAAGCTCAGCAAACTTCGCTCATCTGACTCCCGCAGCCCGGTTCGGCTCACGCTACTTCCATTCCCAGATTCTCTCCTCTCTCCTCTCTGACGCCATGAAACGACTTGCGCAATATATGGGTAATTGCTAAGTTGACTCTTGACTGGGCTTTGCTGGGCTCGTTTTCCAGTGTTCCCTTGGCGCTTTTATTCCCTTAAAGACCGTGATCCTTAACACCTGCATGCTCTTAACAAAAGACATGGCAAAATGGAGAATTCAAGTTGGAAGAAAAAGAATTGACCCAAAAACAGAAACAATGGCTCGAGAAATCCGCCAAAATCGGACTGGGACCAATGACAAAGTCAGAGAGGCAAGCCTTGGAAGATCTTTACAATGATATGAAACCAGAGGAGCAAAAGGAGCTTGCCAAATATATTGAGGAAAAATTCGGATATGAGGTTGACGAATCTCCCATAAAAGCCCAAGAGGAAAAGACTTATCCACCTTCTTCCCAAGCGCTGATGTCAAAGCTTTCAGGCGCCCAAAGTCCAAAACCCCCGATCCAAAAGAAAAATAATGATCAATAAAGCTCAGGAGATGGTTCATGCTGGATATCGCTTATATCAGAAATAATGTGGAAGCTGTTAAAGATGGTGTCCGCAAAAAGCATATGGATGTGGACATAGACCGCGTTTTGGAAGTTGACGAAGATTTGCGGAAGCTGCGAGGGGAGGTGGAAGCCGCCAGGGCTGATAGAAATAAATTGTCCAAAGAGATCCCCAAACTCAGTGGGGATGATAAACAAGCCGCTGTGGAAAAGGTCAAAGCCCTGAAGCAAGCCCTTTCGGATTCTGAGCCAAAACTAAGGGAAAAGGAAGAGGAATTCACAGGCCTTATGTTAAAGGTTCCCAGCCCCCCATTGCCTGAAGTTCCTGAAGGCGAGTCAGATGACGACAATATTGAACTGAGAAAATTTGGGGCGCCCCCTGAGTTTGACTTTAAGCCAAAAGACCATCTGGAACTGGCGGAATCATTGGATATACTGGATATCCCAAGGGCTGTGAAATTTGCAGGCGCTCGGATGTACTGCCTTAAAAATGAAGGGGTTTTACTGGAATTCGCCCTCTTTAAATACGCGTTGGATCATCTTGTTTCCAAAGGTTTCAGCCCAATGATAGTCCCCCAACTGGTTCGCAGAGAGGCTATGGTGGGAACAGGATTCTTTCCGCTCGGCGAAGAGGACACCTTTTTTGTTGAAAAAGACGATCTGTACCTGGTCGGCACTTCAGAGGTGCCTTTGGTGGCGTACCATATGGATGAAATTTTAAATGAAAAGGAACTTCCCAAGCATTATTGCGGGTACTCCTCATGTTACAGGAGGGAGGCCGGATCGTACGGCAGAGACACCAGGGGCTTCTACAGGCTTCATCAGTTCAATAAAGTTGAGCAGGTGATAGTTTGTAAAAATGATCCTGAAGTATCCAAACAGGAACATCAAATACTATTGAATAACTCAGAGGAACTGATGCAAGGGCTTGGCCTTCCCCACAGAGTGGCGCTGGCTTGCGGCGCGGAGATAGGTCAGGGCCAGGTAATTAAACATGAGATTGAGACTTGGATGCCCAGCAGGGGAAGCTATTCGGAAACCCATTCCTGTTCAAGCCTGCATGAATTTCAGGCCAGAAGGCTCAAAATCAGATGGAGGTCCAAAGAGGGCAAGACAGATTACTGCCACACACTGAACAATACAGCAATAGCGTCGCCAAGGATCCTAATCCCGATTTTGGAGAACTTTCAAAATAAGGACGGGAGTGTGACGATACCTGAAGTCCTAAGACCTTATATGAACGGATTGGAAAAGATAGAACCCAAAAACTGATGCGCCTTTTCATGGGACATTTTTCAACTTGTTTGGAACTCCGCGCATTAATGCTCATCTTATAATTATAAGAATTTATAATTCCTGCAGCGCGATCACTGAACCAATGATCCAAGTGGGGACCGGGTGATCCCGTGGGAGGAGGAACAAGATGAAGAGAACAACTATAATTGGATTGATACTAGCCGCATCCTTGATTTTTATAAACTATGGGCCGGTCATGGCCGGACCTTCTGAAACAGCTAATACCCAGATTCAGATGGACGGGCGACAAAGCTGCCTTGACGAATGTAAAAGCAGGTATGGTTTTGGCTGGCCAAACACTTACGGACTTCAATATAGAGGCGGCGGGTACGGAGACTGGGAAGCCATCAAGCGTTTGTATTTCAGATGTGTGCAGAAATGTGAAAAGAAGTATTGGGAAGAATTTGATGAGGAGATGGACAATCTTGAGAATGAGCTGTGATGTTAGATCTCAGCAGTACGGTGTTTTATTGCCTATCAAGCGTTCAACGGCGTCCATGGCAAAAGAGGGTAAATAAAAGCTTTGGGCGCCTATCAAATGCCCTCAAGAATAACAACCGCGCCAGCCGTGAGCCTGGTGTGAGTCAATGAAACATGAATATTTTCTACACCTGACCTGTTTGCAACCTCCATTGCCTTGCCATCCAGCTCCATAATGGGTCTCTGTTTCTCAGTTCCCTTGATCCATATCTGGCCGGGCTGTATTCCCTGGGAAAATCCCGTTCCCAAAGCCTTCACCAGCGCTTCCTTTGCCGCGAACCTGGAAGCGTAAGCCTCAGACCTGTTGGCTGCTTTTTCACAAACATGTATTTCAAAATCCGAAAATACCCTCTCTATAAAACGTTGCGCCCATGATGAGCCAAGGGCTCTTTCCATACGTGCTATTTCTACAAGGTCCAGACCAACTCCCAGTATCACGCTTGAGTTCTCTCCCTTAGGATTGCATTGGCCACCTTAACCGCCTGCACGGTCATCTTCACATCATGGGCCCTGATTATTGCCGCGCCGTTCATAACAGACGCTACAGCCACAGCGGCTGACGCAAGATCCCTTCTCGCGGGTATCGGCTCTCCTATTATCTCTCCTAGAAAGG
>CAZFJT010000550.1:0-3004 GCA_964519135.1 uncultured Syntrophales bacterium
CCCACCGTGTGCATGCAGTGTAGAGATGCATACTGCGTCCAGGTTTGCCCTACAAAGGCCACATTCCAGAGGTCTGATGGGGTTGTCATGATGGATTATCATAGATGTATCGGTTGCCGTTATTGTATGGCCGGTTGCCCGTTTGGGGCAAGGAGTCTCAACTGGAGAGACCCAAGGGGTAAAGACAAGGACGGTAAACCCTTCATAGAAAACCTGAACAAGGAATTTCCCACAAGGACCCGAGGAGTAGTTGAAAAATGCAACTTCTGCGCTGAGCGTTTGGCTGTGGGCAAAATGCCCGCATGTGTGGAAGCTTGCAAGAATAACGAAATGTTATTCGGAGACATGGAAGATCCGGAATCTGAAGTCAGAAAAGCTCTAAGGGATAATTTTGCGTTAAGACGCAAGCCGCAACTGGGAACCGATCCTCAGGTTTACTACATAGTGTGAGGTAACTATGCTCGAGAAGGCGCTTACCGGAAATAGAGGCTATTATATATGGATCCTCGTATTGCTCGGTATCATAGGATTCGGCTTTATGAATTATTTGAGCCAGTGGTTCTATGGTTTGGGCGTTACAGGGATGTCCAGGGACGTATCATGGGGACTGTACATCGGCCAATTGACCTTCCTGGTCGGAGTGGCTGCTTCGGCTGTTATGCTTGTGCTGCCCTATTATTTGCACAATCACAAGGCGTTCGGCAAGATTACCATTTTAGGGGAATTTGTAGCCATCCCTGCGGTAATTATGTGCGTGCTCTGTGTTGTGGCTGACCTGGGTCGTCCTGAAAGGGTTATGAACGTCCTATTATATCCAACCCCAAACTCCATGTTGTTTTGGGACGTTGTGGTGTTGAACGGCTACCTTATACTCAATCTTGTAATTGGGTGGACTGTATTGGGATGTGAAAGAAGGGGGGCCCCGCCTCCTAACTGGGCAAAGGTATTGATATATATTTCAATTCCATGGGCTTTCAGTATCCATACTGTGACGGCGTTTCTGTACGCGGGTCTGCCTGGCAGGGGATTCTGGATGACCGCGATATTGGCGCCCAGATTTTTGGGATCAGCGTTCGCGGCTGGACCTTCCCTGGTGATCTTGCTCTGCTATCTACTGAAGAGGCTTACAGGTTTCGACGCCGGTAAAGAGGCTATCAGGACCTTGGCCAAGATTGTTACTTACGCAATGGTGGCGTCGGTATTCTTTATGGTCTGTGAGCTCTTTACTGTTTATTACAGCCAGATTCCTGAGCACACGAACCATTTTAACTACATTTTCACAGGCCTGCACGGACATGACTCTTTTGTGCCGGTTATGTGGACAGCCGCTATAATGGCTCTAGTGGCCACAGCCTTACTCGTTATTCCGAGCACTCGTAACAGTGACTCAGTGTTGCCTGTGGCCTGCGCTTTGTCTTTTATTTCTCTGTGGATAGAGAAGGGGCTAATTCTCATCGTGGTTGGTTTTATTCCCAGCCCGTTGGAGACCATCACGGAATATGCTCCAACATTCCCTGAATCGGCCATAACCATTGGAATCTGGGCCATTGGCGCCTTGATTCTCACGATATTGTATAAGGTGGCCGTATCAGTGAGATTGGAAGAACAAGCCTAATACATTTAAATGGACTTCTTAAGGAGTCTCAACATAAAAACCCCTGACCGACATCCCAAGCGCGGTTTAGGGGTTTTTTATCTCATGTGACTGGTTTTAGCTAATTGACGCCTACCAGGGGCCACAAAGATTCATAATTTTCTCTTACCACAAATAGGCCAATTAGGTTAAGGTGTACCTTCACGAAGCATGCGCTACTTTCTGCAACAACCAATAATATAAGAATATTTTAGTGGAGGGCTTAGGAAATGGAGGGTCTAATCAGGAGATCTGCAATAATCCTTTTCTCTTTAATACTACTCCTCCCATGTATATGCGAATGCGCCCAGGTTCCTGATCCGGATGTGTCGCCACGGGCCATGGCGCCGGCCAATCCGGTTTTTGGGGGCGTGGACTGGTTTGACCAGATGTATTGGCGCGAAGGAATGGACAGCATAGCGAGGAATTGGCATTCAATCATTAGTAATTTAGAATCTTTTTTCTCACGGGTGTTCCCTTCATGGACGGGCGAACCCATAGTATCCGGAGTGTCGCCTGTGCGATTAGCTCTTACAGTCCTGCTGTTTGTTGTTGTAGGTTTGTTGGCCTATTCAATCAGAGCGCTTATCAGGAGACGGGTACAAAAAGCCCTGATTGACAAGAAACAGGGCTATTGGTTTGATCTCAGCCTCGCGGCTCTATCGCGACCACTATCTCTGATCATGTGGCTTTGGGGCGGTCTATTGGCCCTATCTCCCCTGTTTATTGGCCCGGATGGTATTAACAGATCAAACGTAATATATATATTCGGAGCTGAGGTTGCAGGTATAGCCTTACCTTTGGCTGTAATTTGGTTTATTTACAGATTGGTGAACAACTTTGAGGGCCAATTGGTTGAATGGGCCTCAGCCAACCAGAGCAAGACAGATGATCTATTGGTCAGGCTCGTAGGGAAGACCCTTCAAGTGATCGTAGTCATTGTAGCCGCCTTTATGCTTATTCAGAATCTCACCGGTGTCAGAGTGGCGCCTCTTCTTGCCTCTTTGGGACTGGGTGGCCTGGCTGTGGCCCTTGCAGCAAAAGACACTTTGGCCAATCTGTTTGGCACACTAACAATAATGATGGACAAGCCTTTTTATCTTGGGCAGAAAATCGTTGTAGGAGGCAAGGAAGGGTCAGTTGAGGCTGTCGGCTACAGGAGCACCAGAATAAGAACTCCTGAAGGCGCTCAGGTGTCCATACCCAATTCCCTGGTTGTAAACTCAGTTGTGGAGAATGTGGGTAGGCGACCATATTTGAAATGGGAAACCAACCTGGGGCTGGGACTTCAAACCAGCGCAGGTGACATAAAAAAGGCGGTAAGGATAGTGGAAGATACTCTTCAGAATCATGAAGGGATGAGAGCCGAGT
>CAZFJT010000551.1:0-3002 GCA_964519135.1 uncultured Syntrophales bacterium
GATCTGGCGTTAGGACTTCTCGGATTCATAGGCAAGTTGGTCGTTGTGGGGTTCGGAATGCACAAGAGCACGTATATGATTTCAAGACTAATGGCCTTTGACGCTGAAATTATCGGAACATGGGGGTGTCTGCCCCAGTACTACAACCCTGTGGTGGAAAAGGTACAATCCGGGAAAATTGAAATAGACTCACTTGTGGACCCCAGACCCATGTCCCAGATAAAGGAAGCGTTTGAAGACGCGCATAGTGGACAACTGGATAAAAGGATTGTCTTGATTCCGGATTTCTAGAAAAAGGCGTTCCCAAATTTAGACTGTACAAAAAAATCCCCCTTTTGCCAAAGCCTTAGGGGGATTCTTTTTAAGTATCAAGTTAATGGTAGAATTATTTATTGTCCATTCACCGGCTTCTTTGCTAAAGCTATGCGATAGATATCATAAACATCAAGCACTTGTATATCTTCAAAACCACTACTGGTAAGATTATCCACTATTTCTTCCCTGGTCTCGTAAACCTTACACACTTCACCCTTTGAACCAAAGAGGGCCACTGTTCCGCCTGGTTTCAAAAAACTAAACATATATGAATATACAGCAGGTCGGAGATGGGGTTTAATGTGGGGGATCATAAATGAGCTAATCACTTTATCAAAAGGTTCTTCAGGGGAGTAATCCTCAACTGAGGAACTAAAAAGACACGTGTTTCCGAGACATTTCTTCTCGACCTTTTTCTTGGCCAGTTCTATCATGTCAGGAGACAGATCTATTCCGACCACTTTCCTGGCCTTTCCTGCAGCAGCCACGGTTGCGGAACCGGTTCCACAGCCTACGTCAAGGACTTTGTCGTTTTCCTCAATAGCCAAATCGACCAGCTTATTAATCCCTTTTCTATATCCGGGATCCATGGCCCACTGAAGATCATAGGTCTTTTTTCTGTATTTGTAATATAGGCTTATGGCGCGGTTGTCTTTCATTAACTTCACTACAGTTGTTCCCTGTATATAGGCAGTGCGCAAAGCCCTTACCGCAGTTCGCAAAATCAGTCTAAATGGAGCGTGGTCCTCGCTCACCATCGATCCGTTCATCTAGTGACCTCCTGAATGAAAGTGAACAAATATTAGTTCACTGTAAAAGATTTCCTAAAATATTATGTGCAAGAATCTTAGGCAAGAAAAAATATTTGTCAACCTCCAAAAATACTTAAATTATTTTGCACTTTCCTTGAATTGTATTTGTTTTGGCTCATAATCAGCCCATTATTCAGTATTTCTTCTATTGCTTGGCAAGACACTTCCAATATTTCATCAATAGAGGACATTTCGCGCTCATTGAAATTTTCCAAGACATAATCCGCTGGATCCTCCCCCTCAGGGGGGCGGCCAATTCCGATTCTTAGTCGATTATATTCCCTTGATCTCAATGAATCCGAGATAGATCTCAATCCTCTGTGCCCCCCCTCACCTCCTCCTATTTTTATCCTAACCAAACCGAATTCCAGATCCAGGTCATCGTGAATCACAATTATCTCTTCTGGATCCAGATATAGCTTGTCCATAACGGGCGCAACGGATTTACCGCTAAGATTCATATATGTCTCAGGTTTTAGGAGCGTAAGCTTCTTTGAATTTACGCGGACCGCGCCGATTAGTGATTTGGTCTTGCTTTGGCTGGACCACTGCCCCCCATACTTATTGCAAAGTCTGTCCAAGACCATGAATCCCACATTGTGACGATTATTCTTGTATTTCCTGTCAGGATTACCCAGGCCCACTATCAGGGACGGAATCAATAAACTATCCGGCAAGTTTTTATGCTCCCCATCGATGATATCTACCGTGTCTGATCACAGATACGGCCAGGTGTCAAGTGATCGCTGTTCTGTAATGTATCTATTCACTCTTGTGGGGGCCCAGTGTAGGCCGAGCCGGGCGGCGTGAGTCCGATGAGCGAAGTTTCCTGAGCCTGCGAATAAAACGCAGCGAGTCGGATCTCTCGCCAACAGGCTTAACCAGGAACACCGCGAGGATCTATACTTTATACATTAATTATTGGCTCAGGGAGCACGGCCGCATTTAAGTGAATCATTACTCTGTAATAATGATTAATTGAATATTCTGATATACTGTAATGATTCAATTGGAGTATTACGGAAATTAACCATGGACATGGATAAATTTGAAAACGCTGTTGATAGAGCTTTGAATGAAATTCCCCAAGCATTGAAGAAGCATATTGATAATGTCCGTATAATCATTCAGGATTTTCCGGATCAGGAAACCCTGGATTTTTTTGGGATTGATTCCCCCTATGGACTCCTTGGACTATATTCAGGTATACCCACAAAGGAACGCAGCTTTTTCAGCCCAGGCGGGACTTTACCCAATCAAATCTATCTTTACAGGATTCCCATTTTGCGACTGGCAGGTCCTACAAAGCCGGCCCAAGAAATCATTAGAGAGACCCTTCTCCATGAAATAGGCCATCATTTCGGATTTGGAGAACAGGAGCTTAGAGATCTTGAAGAGGAAGGAATCTGAGCTTGGATAAAACAAGGACCCAAGAGACTAGGAAGCGAAAGCGAGAGCTTGCCATAGCATTCATTGCTTCAATGGTGATCATTGGACTTATTATCATTGAGTATAACATTGCCCGATCCACCCAGGACATTCCGTTCGGAAGGCATGTTCTTCTATTTGTTTTGTCCGGACTCAACATACTTCTCATTATCCTAGTGATATTTTTTATTATTCGCAATCTGTTCAAACTGCTATTTGAAAGAAGTCGCCGTGTTCTTGGCTCCAAATTAAAAACAAGGCTTACATTGGCCTTTGTGGGGCTCACACTATTACCCACTGTAGTGCTTTTCATAGCAAGCGCGGGCGCGGTCCACACCTCCATAGAGACCTGGTTCAGCGCGCATGTTGACGAATCCATGCGGTACTCTCTGATAGTCGCTCAGGCGTTCAGGAACAATCTAGTGGAGAAGGCTGTGAACAGGACAT
>CAZFJT010000552.1:0-2999 GCA_964519135.1 uncultured Syntrophales bacterium
GTCCGACCATGGGAGGCCGGAATGAAATTTCATTTCATTCCGTGTTTTATTTAGATAATTACTATATAATAATTCAAAAATGTTTTGATCAATTGCTGTGGGAAGAGGTTCCGCTTTCCGCAATATAAAAAACGCCCCGCCATTTGAGACAACACTGGTGTTACATCTAGCGGGGCGCTTGCTCACATATTTCAGATGAATCTTAGATTTCCTCTGGCAACACTTTTGCCATAGCTGATCTCTCAGGGTCCAGATATTTTTGGGCCGCTTTAAGCACGTCTTCAGAAGTGACCTTCAATATCTTACGCCTGAATTCCTCATCATAGTTCAGGCCCAGTCCGAACAGCTCATATCTGGCGTTCCTCTCAGCCTTGGACCATGAACTCTGGGATGATATATCCCTGTTTCCGATAAGGCTGATCTTAGCGCTTTCAAGTTCCTCTTTTTTTACAGGGGTTTTTCTAATGAGCTCAATCTGTTCCATTATACCTTTAATCGCGTCATTGGTCTTTGAGGGATCGCAGGCCATGTATATTACGAATGCTCCAGGATCAACGCCGGGCCTGAAAAAAGAAGCCACAGTATAGGCAAGGGAACGCTTGTCCCGTAATTCAATGAACAATCTCCCTCCCATACCTGAAAGAATCTTATTAAGAACAGTAAGGGCGTATTTATCCTCTTCCTTGACTGTGGTTCCTCTGAAGCCAAAGGCAATATGCGACTTTGCTCTCGGTATTCTGACGGTTTTCTCCAGAGGCGCCTCGATTTTCTTTTCCCCAGGAATATTGGGTTTCACAAACTCCTTTGAAGGGATCCGTCCGAAATAACCATCGATAATCTCAAGCGTCTTTTCAGGATCAAAGGCCCCAACCGCCGTGATTACGGTGTTCTTGGGGACTGCGTATCTTTCATAAATGCTCAATAATTCTTCTCTAGAAAGTTTGGAGACAGTATCCATCTCCCCTTCAATGGGATAGCCGTACGGATGGTTGGGATATAGTGTCGCGTTGAGTTTTTGTATTGTGAACCTGGCTGGTCTGTCCGGCGATGTCCGAATCTTGTTTAATATTAATAATCTCTCACGCTCAACCTTATCCTGGGGAAAAGTTGGATCCGAATATATTGTTGATAGCAGATCAAGGCCGGCCTCGATATTTCTGCTGAAGAATGTGGCGCTTAATCCAAAGGTGTCATATTCCGAGAAAGCGGAGAGTCTGCCGCCCAGGTTTTCCACTGTTTTTGCAATATCCTGTTCCGACATCTCTCCCGCGCCTTTCTCCAACATCTGGCTTACAAAGTGCATAGCTCCTTTGGTGTCAGGGGTTTCGTATCTCTTGCCGCCAAGGAGGGCAACCCTGAAAGAAACTATCGAATTGGATGGGTCCGGCTTTAGAATTACCCTAATTCCGTTTTTCAACTCTGTCTTGATAACTGTTTTATCCAAGTCCAAGCTCATGCGCGACTCAGGCTTTTGCTCGTAGGTCTTGGCAAGTTCAACCAAATTTGAGAGATTGATTTCAGTCCCGTCATCCTTTGGAGAAAGTATGGAAATGGTCATATTGGAAGGTTTGAGATATTTCTTTGCAACACCGGATATTTGTTCAGGGGTGACGGACCTGTTCATCATCAGGTATTTTTCCTGATAGTTGGCCGAGCCCAGGAGAATCATGAAATCCCCTATACTTGAGGCCGCTCCCTGAACCGTTTCCCTTGCGTACAACAGGTCTGATTCTATATGTGTCTTAGCCCTTTCCAGCTCGTCGGTTGACGGAGGCGCGTCAGACAGAATCTTAATCTGGTCCATTATCTCTTTCAACGCCGGCTGTATCTTGTCTTTATCAAGGGTTGCGGAAATTACGAACAGGCCTGGATCCTTAGGTGTGATAGCAAAAACCGAGATCGAGTTGACCAGTCTTTTTTCCTTTTTCAGCGCTTTCACGAGTCTGGAACTGTCCCTGGACCCTAAGAGATCCGCTGTGAGATCAATTGGACTCAAATCAACCGAGCTTGCGGAAGGAATATGAAACCCTATCTTCAGTCTGGTCTCCCGACTGTTCTCGTCCTTTACAAGCGAACTTCTGATCCGCTTCTGTTCAGGCTCCGATTCTCTGGGCGGGCGAACATATTCGGATTTCGGTAATTTACCAACTATTGGCGCTACCTTTTTCAGGACCTCTTCAGATTTCACGTTTCCCACAATCACCAGGAACATATTTTCCGGAGTATAGAATTTTTGCCTGAAATCAATAATCTTTTCCCTTGTAATGCCGCCCACGGTTTCTCTGGTCCCTATGACCTTGTACTTGTATGGACTCTTGGTATAAGCCGAGTCAAAAAGTTGATAGAAAGACTTTCTTCCGGGTCTTTCTTCACCTTCCAATATCTCTTCAATCACCACTTCCTTTTCTTTTTCAAGCTCTTTAGGGTCAATGGATGGATTCAGAACAGCGTCTGACAGTATATCAAGTCCTTCATAGAATTTGTCCGTAGGAACAGTAAGGTGGAACACTGTCTTGTCCCAGGAGGTGTATGCGTTGGATCTACCTCCTATGGCTTCTATCTCTTTAGATATTTCTCCAACTTGGCGCTTTTTTGTTCCTTTGTAGGCCATGTGTTCTATAACATGGCTTATACCTCGCACGTCCGCAGGTTCATCAGCGCCGCCCACTTCCACCCAATATTGGATGGTAGTCACGTCCTGCCTGGGATTTTCAAGTATCAACACCTTGAATCCATTGGGGTATTCATGAGTGGTAAGACCTTGGGAATTGGCGTTAGCCCGCCCAATTGCGCTAAAAAGTGTAAATGACATAATTATCGCCAAAATGATTAACTTCAACCTACATATATTTAGCATAAAAGCCTCCATTATTTCTGCGGCAAACAAAGTGATAAGACAACTCTCCCTCAATCTGGTTCTCATATGAATTCGCTTTCAAAGATAGAACATAATAGGGGTTGACCTGCTTCCGATGAGCGAAGTTTCCTGAGCCTGCGAA
>CAZFJT010000553.1:0-2996 GCA_964519135.1 uncultured Syntrophales bacterium
GTGTATAGGGGCTGGGTCAGTGTGGCCGACAGGGTGAAGGTTCTGTACGGGTCTATTCTGTAAGGATATCTTGGCCTTATATCAAAAAAAGGAGTTATAGGGTTAGTGTCTCTCGCTGCCCATCTGCTGTCATGCGCGGAGGCAAAACCTTGAACATTCCCTGCTTGTTGGTACCTGTCTGCGTTTGCAACGTACTGAATATCCAGTGTGGGAAAAAAGTCTGAAAAAGCTGATCTTCTCTGGCGCTCACTTTCATCTATTGCGAGCCTGGCGTCCGATACCCTTAGATTTCGATTGAGTGTTATATTGACCGCCTGGGGCAAATTGAGACGCACCGCGTCAGGAGCTGACGACACAATAGACCTTGGTCCGGCTATGGAGACTTGAACGCTACCGGACCAATGCAGGAACAAAAGCCCGGTAATGGCGATCAGAAAAAGCGCCGGAATAGGTTTGCGCGCAACCATAACCCAATTGCCCTCCTTAACTTAACTACAAACCAAAAATCACACTTCAAAAATCAAAGCATAAGCTTTGCAAATACTTTTGCGCCACCCACTAGATTATCTATCAATATTCTCTCATTAGGCTCATGGGCTGTTTGAAGAATCTTTTCCCATACAGCGGCCTTGAGCCCTTTTTTTCGAAAGAAAGCCGCGACGGTCTGGCCCCCGATTCCATGGGGCTTTGCCTGAACTCCATATACCTCTTGAACAGCCTGGGCCAATTCAATGACCACTTGTGCGTCGGCCGGTGTGGGCGCGGGGGCTTGGAACTCGATTATCTTTTCCAGCTCGGTATTTGTTTCAAACTGTTCATCCACCCTGCCCATGACTTCCAACATAGTATTAACCACGCTATTAAGCGGGACCTGGGGAAGTACCCGGCAATCAAAGTAGAATATGTCCTCACCTGGTATGGTGTTTATATTTGCAACGTTTCTTTCCTTTTTTGTTGGTTCAAAGGTGCTTGTCGGGGGATTGTAAAAACCGTCATGTTCATCGTACATCCCGGCAAGGCATATATCCAGCTCCACAATAAAATTGGCCGCGGCCCTCAATGTATTGAGGCCAAGATCAGGCCTTGAAGCGTGAACTTGTTTGCCCCTGACAGTGAATTTGACTTGGAGCATATGTTTTTCGGCCACTTCTATATGATCACCGTCCTGGTTGCCCGCGTCCGGGACCACGATCAGGTCATCGTCCTTAAAAAGATCGGGCCTTTTATCCAGGACATAATCCAGGCCGTAGGAGCTTCCACATTCTTCATCGGAGACTATGCAAAGACCGACGTTCTTGCCGAACCCCGCTGTTTCCTTGACCGCCTTTGCCGCAAACAACGCTGCCACCAAAGCCTGGCCGTTGTCCTCAACCCCCCTGCCGATGAGATATCCGTTCTTTTCAATGGGATCAAAGGGATCGTGTTCCCATAGGGACTGTTCCCCAACAGGCACAACATCCAAATGTGTCAGGATCCAAAGGGTCTTGGATTCGTCTTTTCCTTTAAATATCACCGCGATGTTCGGCCGAACACCTTCAGGGACTCTGTGATCAGGCGCGTGTATTTCTTCAATTAGATCAGGGTCCAAAGAGTCAGCGAATTCTTTGATGACCTGATACTTCTTCATCTCTCCCTGTCCATCATTGTCAGGACCCAGGGCAGGTATCGAACAGATGCGTTGAAGAAAGTTAACGCTGTCTTCCCGATAGTCTTCGATCAATCGCGCGGTGGTCTCAAAATCCAATGCCCCTCCAAGAAAAAGGATAAATATTTGATCTATCTGTATAGACAGGTATTCAGTCATGCTAGAATAATAGCTGAGTGACTGTCAAGTGAGAAAAATCTCAATATAGGACCATTTGGCGCCAGAAGGGACAAATATGCCGTGATAGCGATTACTGAAAAGGATCCCGCCAAAATATTATCGATTACGTAATTTAAATCTAAATGAAATGAAAAATATTGCCATGGCTTGATTCCAATATTAAAGAGCCAGAGAAATAATGGGAATCAAGACGGCTTGATTTAGAAGGTCTGTAGCACGAATTACAGGAATTGATCCCTTGACATATTCTTCAGCATGGGGTAAGAAATTATCATAATGAAGATAGTAGATTAAATTATATTGAATTAAATTATGTTAGATTTAAGAATACATCGTTAACAAGCGGTTAAAATTGAAAAACGATAATTAGATCAGAGGGGGAGTTCAAGTTGGGGACCAGGAAGATAGGGGCCGCAGCAATAGTGAAAGATATTCGGTCCGGAATGCATGATCCTGAGTTGATGGACAAGTACAATCTTTCAGCCAAAAGTTTACAAAAAATTCTCAGAAAACTCGTAGAATCCAGGGTGATTAACCATGACGAACTCTATGAGTCCTCTCCGGCCTATAAGGACACAGTGGATATCACCCATTTGCGTCTACACGACAGGGAAGAAGTGACCATACCTCTCCCCATCATTACCACAGACGCTATGGAGCGGGGATTGGTACGGGACATCTCCGTAAGGGGGGTCCGCACCGCAGGAATTAGGGTTAAGCAAGGGGACGTGAGAGTGCTTAATCTGCCTGTGGATCATTTTATTATGGCCGATCCAATAGTGTTCGAGGCCATTTGCAAATGGTCAAAGACCTCTGGCACGGATGTGCGATACTGTGTCGCAGGGTGGGAAATCACCAGTATATTGGACAAGGCAAGGGAAGACCTGAAAAGGTTTATCAAGGTGCTGAGATTAGGTGAATGATGGGTTTTGATGGCCACTGCTCTTTAGGGCATTGGAGTTATGCGCGGAGTCCGTGTAATTAGGTCCCCAATAAGGAGTTAGACCAGTGGAGCAAGAAATTTTAGAGAGCCAGGTCCGGATAGTAAACTCAAATAAGCGAAAAATTGACGCTGTGGAGTTTGTGCGTGACATAAGAGCCGGCTTGTCCGATATTGAGATAATGGAGAAGTACCATCTGTCCAGGGAAGAGCTTAGGAACGCCCTGGAAA
>CAZFJT010000554.1:0-2995 GCA_964519135.1 uncultured Syntrophales bacterium
TACCCGTATGGATCGGTCAGTTTGGCCCTTTCCAATATATCCCTCTCAGCGTAAGCCGACACATAGATTATCGGTATGTCGATTTCTTTACGTATCTCTGTGGCAGCTTCTATGCCATCCATTCCTCCTTTGAGTCTCACATCCATCAGAATCAAATCAGGCTCTAGATTGCGGGTCTTCTCAATAGCCTCCGCGCCTGTGACGGCCATGCCCACGATCTCATAGCCCCTCGCACCCAGAGAAGCCGCGACATCTTCAGCCACTATTAATTCATCTTCAGCTATCAGGATTCTAGGATTGGACATAATTGAATTCGATCCAATGAGGAACATTAATAGTTCAAGCGCCAAATATAATATTATACACTCAATTCCTGAATTTTAATTAAAATTTTATTGCGCGGACGCACTGATCTCAGATTGACATAAGAATAATTCCTACGACAAATTGTCGTTAACATCAAATGTGAGTTCATTTGACTCATGCAAATAAGATTTAAGAGCGGTAATCGAGCATTCCCTTTATTTGCAAGTTCAGGTCCTACATATAGCTAAAATACTATTATGACATGTGATTTATGTCAAACATTTTCCTATGGATCAATCCCAGGACCAATTGATTCGCCATATGATAAATAGCGTTATCTAACTAAATATATTATTGTTATCACGACATTAATGTGTTTTTTCGCCGCCCCAGTGCGTGATAATAAAGCGCAACAATAGCTGGGTCATTACATGAGTGAAAATGACTCATGAAGTACCCAATAATGTGCAAAATTAACCTGTTTTCCGCTTCTAGGTATTATAGTTAGCAGTGTGATATCAGGGTGATATGCTTTTGTAAGGTTAATTGGTTTGTTGGCGCCTTTCTTGCATACATCTGCCCAATGGCGATTCGTGTCGCCTTTAATATAATGGAGGGAAATCATGGCGGAAATCAAAGGTAAATTTATCAATTTAGCCTACAATTTTCTCAAAACCAAACCTACCGCTCAACAGGCCGCGGCCGCGGCAATAGAGCGCAGGACCGGTTCCCAACCAGGCGCGCTCAATCCAGAGCAATTCTATGATACCAAGGCGCTGGACGAAGTATTCCAGGCAGTGCTGAATAATGAACAGGGTATAAGGGCAAAAGCAGCCTTAAAAACAATAGGCCAAGAGGTATACTATGAGATCAAATGGACCGCAGGCTTGCCTGATCACCTACAGAGCCCTGTAGACTATGTTAAATTTGAGGCTGAAGGATTTCTGGCAAATCACCGGGGATCGGACATTGTTCCAAGGAAATTCATTGAAGCGCAAGATGGGCAGTGCGTTGTGGAAGCGCCTTCCCCTGGATATGACTGCACTTGGATCGAGGGAGTGTACGAAGGTATTCTTAGAATGTGCGGAAAATTGAAAACAGCTAATGTAACTCAAACAAAGTGCGTCAAGAATGGAGATCCAACCTGCGTCTATAACATTAAATGGTAAATTATCACTCTTTGAAACAACAGGCCCTTGGTCAATGGACCCAAGCATATAAAGACTTTAGAACTCCCCATAGATTAAGGGCCCGATTTTTTCAAGGTTCTCTCGGCAAATGGGACGCGTTGCGTTTCAACTGCAGCCTGATCCAAACCAATACCTTCCCTGCGTATTGACTCCATTTATCATCCAAAGTAAAGCCTGGGCAACAACATAGGCTGACCGGCCAATCAATTTTCTTGAATATTAGACAAATGTTTGATAATCAGTAATTGGTGCATTATAGTTTCCCGCTGTAACCAAACAATCCTTAAAGATCTACAGCGCAGTTAAAAAGTTCTAGGAGGAGCTCGGCTAATGGAGATTTCTAAAATTGCCGTCATAGGCGCAGGACTCATGGGCGCAGGCATAGCCCAGGTTTGCGCACAATCCGGATATCAGGTTAACCTCAATGACATCAAAGACGAGTTCCTTGATAAGGGGATGTCCGGTATCAACAAGAACCTGGACAAGATGGTGGGCAAAGGTAAGCTCGACGCAGGGGAAGCGGAAAAGATCAAGTCCAGGATTAAGACAACAACTTCTCTTGATGAAGCAGCGCAGGACGTGGATGTGGTCATTGAAGCGGTAATCGAGAAGATGGACCTGAAAAAGGACGTATACACCAAATTGGAAAATATTTGTAAAGATCATACAATATTCGCGACCAATACGTCAGGCCTGAGCATTACAGAGATGGCCTCAATAACCAAAAGGCCAGAAAAGTTCATTGGAATGCATTTTTTCAATCCTGTGCCTGTAATGAAGCTTGTGGAGATCATAAGGGGGTACTCCACATCCGATGAGACAGTGGCAACGATAAAAGACCTAACCAAGGCTTTGGGAAAAACAGGAATAGAAGTCCGGGAGGCGCCGGGATTCGTAGTGAACAGGATTCTCGTGCCAATGATCACAGAAGCGATTTTCACACTTCAAGAAGGGCTGGCGTCAGCAGAAGAGATTGATGAGGGCATGAAGCTCGGAGCGAATCATCCCATTGGGCCATTGGCCTTGGCGGACCTTGTTGGGTTGGACACTATGCTCAGTGTTCAGCAACATCTATATGAAGAATTCGGCGATTCCAAATACAGGGTTCCAGGCTTGCTCAAAAAAATGGTCAGGGCCGGAAACCTGGGCAGAAAGACAGGCAAAGGATTCTACGATTACACTTGATATGTAATTGTGACAAACATTGATCGGCCGACCTAATTTTTAGGCTTTATACAGTATTTGCAATCATTAAATATCGCGGAGGACTAAATGGAAGATATGGATCGCTTCGGGCTCACCGAAGAAGAACAGATGTTACAGGATATGTGCAGACGTCTGGCAAAGGAGAAGGTCGCGCCAGGGGCTGAGGAAAGGGATCAAAAGGGCGAATATCCCTTTGACATGCTTGACCTGATGAGAGAAAACGGACTTATGGGCGTAGATTTTCCTGAAGCCTATGATGGTATGGGCGCGGGCATGATAGCCCATTGCATAGT
>CAZFJT010000555.1:0-2992 GCA_964519135.1 uncultured Syntrophales bacterium
GCCAGTAATTGTGGAAAGGTTTTTATAAGCCATTTCGCGCTTAATTTTGAGAACTCCTATAAAAGTCTCCGAAAGAGAACCTGGAGATCTCGTTGTACGTATGGGAGGAGCTCGAGGAGGGAGATGTTTCTCCCTCCTCGACCCCAGGCGCACTATGCGCTCTTACGATATATCCGAGACGAAGTCCCGGATCATTTAACAACAGCCGATGACTTTCATGTTTCGTTGTCGCTTTTATGCGATGGGAGTTGGTATAAGACTTGAATACTGCGTGTTTGGAATTATTATGAGCCGCCGCGGAGTATTGGGAAATCGTAATCCTTGTTTATTTCTCACCAAAAGCGCCAAGTATCATTTCTTCTATGTTATCTGAGCCTGGACTAGGCGGGGGCGGGATGTTTGGGAACTCTTTTTCATAGGAATTTTTGGACAGCCCGAACAGGAAACTGGTCTCTCTGGTTATGGGCGTTTCCCGGATGTCTATTATATTCAGGAGACTTCCAAGATTCAGGTTGAACCAATCATTCTTAAAGGTCAGCACAGCCGGGATTTTCAGGTGTGTTCCTTTTCTCTTGTCCCAGGAGTACTCACCAAAAGGCCAAAACTTGTACTTTGTGTAAACCAATTCCCCTTTTCTGTATCTTTTCTGTATTGAGTTTACAAGGGCGAATTTGCGCTCAGTGAACACCTCGTCGTCTCCTATGGCAATGTGTCCGCTGCCTTTTCCTGATTCCTTCTCTCCTGTCCTGAGGTCCTTCTTATAATTATAAATATAAAAGAGGTTGACCTCTTCCCTGCCGCCTCCTGAACCATATTTCACCAATGGCCATAGGCTGTAACGTGTGAAACCTGACTTGTGCTTGTAGTAGTTCAGGAACGGCCACAACAAGGAGGTGGATTTGTCGTGTGGTGTGCATTCATTTACGTAAACCGGAAAAGGAGCGGCAAGGTACGAATAGGCTTGATGAGTCCCAGGGTACTTGTCTATTTTCTGGAACAGGGGCCACAGCGCAAATTTGTTGAAATAATCATTATGTATTGAGTCGGTCCCGATTATGGGCCAAACTTTGAAGGCTTGTCTTCCCGGACTATCCGCGTACGTTATAATTGGCCAGAGAAATCTGTGGGTGAGTATGTCATCCTCTGAGCTTTGATAATAAAGTGGAAATAAAAAGAAGAAGTTGCTGTCAACCCCAAAGCGTCGGAATGTGTATCCATAAAACGGAAAGACGCCCCAATATTCCTGGCCGAGATCTGACCTGCCTTGGAAAGCGGTCAATAGCCTTGAACTCCCATCAAATGGAGGCTTTTTCGCCCATCTGCTTTCAAAGAGTATAGGGAATCTCAGCCTGCTCTGAAAGGTGGATTCCTCCCTTAGACCAAATGGATAAAGGAAATCGTCCCTTTCATAGAGTCCAGGTACCTCAATCCTATTGTAAAAGGGCGGAAATCCCCTTGTTTTTCCGAGCAACCAGATGTTGTCAGGCGCGGAAGGGTCTATTCTACGGATGGTAATATCAGGATCTATGGCAATAGTATTCCCGTCAGTAAATGAATCCAGAAAATGGTAAGAAGAGGCTCTGAGGCTTATAGGGCAGGACAGCGCAAACAACAGGATCAAAAACAGGGCCGGCAAGACTAGCCTTGGCGCTGGGTCGTTTGATTGGTTTATTTCATCCTTCACGCCGGCCATTCTCAAACCTACCGGAAAACCGATCCCAAGATGATTGCCATTGTGCTTATCGGGGTCGCTTCTGAGACGTCCTCCGCTGTTTTATTCATGTTTCTTATGGCCCTTCTTGCCTCATAGTACATCTCTGGATCATTTATCAGCCTGCCGATCGCGCCGCGACCGTTCTGGATCCTATGGGTCAGATTTCTTAGGTCAGCGAGAAGATAATTGGCCTGGCGATAAAGGGTCTCATCAGTGGCGAGTCTCCCAAGGGTGCCTTTGCCCTGTTTTACGTCCTTGACCACTCCGTCGATATTTGAAGCCAAGGTCTGGAACTTGGAACCCGCGTCATCGAGACTCCCTGAAAATTCCCTTATATTTTCAATTGTTTCATTGATTTTTGAGTCATTTTTGGCAATAAGATCGTCCAGTCTGTACGTGGCCCTATCCATACGGTCTATGGTTCTTTCCAGCTTAGGCCTGTTCGCGTCCATTACCTCCCTGAGGTTCTGAGAGATCGCCTCAGTATTTTTAATGATACTGTCAACCCTCTGGAATCCTTTTTGGTCCACAATTTGTTTTCTGGCTTGTTGGGTGAGTTGTTGAAGGTCCTGGGCCACAATGCTTACTGTCTCGAATATCTTTTCAGTGTCCGTAGGTTCGTAAACGAGCCTGATCTCCTGGCCCGGTTCAAGCTTTCTTGCATTGGGTTTCCCTGGTTCAATCCCAACGTATCTTTCTCCAAGAAGCCCCCTGGTTCGTATGATCGCCCTGGAGTCTTCTGGTATAGCGTTTTTGTAAGCCCGGTTTATTTCAAGGGTAACCAACGCCTCACCTGTCTCTTTGTCTAACTGTATGCTCTTTACCTCACCCACTCTAATGCCGGCTATCTGGACTTGGGAAGATCTAGCCAGACCTTCCACAGAACGAAATCTCACCTTTAAGTCAAAGCCTTCCTGGACGGTTTCCCTGAGAACGCCAAAGTAGGTGAATACAGCAATCGCGCCGCAAACCACAACGAGCAGTCCAACCTTAGCTTCAAAGCTGAAGTTGTTCATAAATCAAGTCGCCTTCCATACCTTATTCAATACTGATCGGCCCTTCAGCTGAACCTGAGAGGAATTGCCGCAGGATCTCATCTTCTATGGTCTCCATCTCATCCGGAGTAGCGTTGATCCTGATTTTCCCCTCCCATAACATAAGAACATCATTAGATATATTCATGACACCCCTTATGTCGTGGCTAACCAGGACATAAGTGACTGATCTCTCATGATGGGTCTTTGAAACGATTCCGTATATAGCGCCTTTGCTTATGGG
>CAZFJT010000556.1:0-941 GCA_964519135.1 uncultured Syntrophales bacterium
AGGTATATGTGCCCCTAAGGGAACGGAGGGCAGTGGTGAGGCTATTGAAAGAGCACACCAGAAGGGCGAACGGCGGTTTGGCTGTATCTCCGATCATTGCGCCCAGGTAATATATTATATTTTTAATTCATTTTGAAGCATAAGCACGTTGACGCGGAATTGACCTGGTGTCCCCCGCTGAATTTATTATTTGACCTTTAACAGCTCAATTCAATGGTTTATAACCGCGTTGCGCGGCGCAAATTACAGTGTTAATAGTGTGTGCCGGGCCGGGCCTGTTTCATACTTGTTATATGTCTAACAGCCATTTGACTTTTATTTCTGTGAACTGATTTAATCCGAATTAAGGTACAGTCCCTGTAAGCCGGCTTTAATACGAGAGGAAAGAACACAATGTGCGGTATTTCAGGTTTTCTTGGAAACTCGAATTGGAAGGATGGACAGGATCTACATTGGCTATTGAATTTGGCCGAAACCGCTGATCAAATGGATCCTGAATCAGCGGCCAGAGTGGATTGGTCGGATTATTTGGCGTTTGTGGACGAAGTGAGCTCTCATTTCGATGATTTTATGCGCTATTCCACGCACGCCGCGATAGTTTCAGATCAAAAATACAGATCAGCGGTTGAGAGACTCGTTCTATGTTTCAAAAAGGCCAGACAGGTATTGGAAGATCTATTCAAACTTGGAAGTCGCACTGATGAACTCGAGAAAACATTCGAAAAATTGGAAGACTATATATGGCAACTGGATTATGAGCTGCTCAAAAACATAGAGAGGGTTGCCCTGCTCCATCCGGTGTCGAACGGCATTGGAGATTTGCAATCAGGCGAAAGGTACCTGGCTTGGGCTCTTGAACACGCGTTGGAAAGCTTGGACAAGCTTGAGATCAGAGGCAGGGACTCCGCTGGTGTTTCAATACTCTTGACTCTGGACGGGAC
>CAZFJT010000556.1:951-2991 GCA_964519135.1 uncultured Syntrophales bacterium
ACCAAAGGGCGGTAAGTCTCGTTATGCCTTTATGACCCAAGAGGTCAAGGATATACTGGATGGAAAAGAGCTGGATGAATTCCAAAAAAGGCGCAAAATCAAAAACACCGGCAACGGACATGTGCTTGAGCAGGTTCTGGAAAACAATAGTATTGCCGTAAGATTTATTTATAAGGTTGCAAATTTAGTCGGTAAATTGGGGGATAACGGCGCTGCGATCAGGAGTTACATCAAGGACGACTCCCTGCTGTGGAGATTGGCCGGGGAACTATCCTCGGTCAGCATAATTTGCCACACCAGGTGGGCCTCAAATGGGATAATTAATGTAGATAATTGTCATCCAGTGGACGGCTCGGTGATATTTGATACCAATGATATGGATGTGGAAGACTATAGAGTTGATGAGAATACGTTATTTGCGCTGAACGGGGATGTGGACAATTATCATGGATTGGTGGAGACCTCCGTCAGGAGTAGATCAGCTAGAATAGACGAAGCCGTAAGCACTGACGCAAAAATATTGCCGGTTCTATATGCCTTGGGTGGTTCATCGGATTTTTCTCCAAAAACAAAATTCAGGGATGTGATGCAAAGGAGTCAGGGATCATTGGCGGTTGTAATGCAAAGTCCCCTATATCCTGACACGTTGTTTCTTGCCCAAAAGGGCAGCGGCCAAAGCCTTTATGTGGGAAAAACAATAGATGGATACCTAGTGGCCTCAGAAGCATACGGCCTGGCTGCAAGACTTAGGGTTTCCTATCCAATGACAACCACCGAGGTGGGCGGGGCGACAGTAGTGCTTACAGGTGATGATTCCAATGAAGAATTGTCGGGTGAATACCTTGCCGATGGCGGAAGATTTGAACTCAAGCCCGAACCCATCGAGATATTTTCCAGAGACATATTCAAACAAGGTTATGAATATTACATAGAAAAAGAAATACATGAGGCGCCTGAGAGTGTTCGAAGAACCATTCAGGGGAAATATGAAAAAACAGACGAAGGAATCAGATTTCTGAACACGGTTTTTGGCAATAGTGACAAGCTGTTAAGTAGACTAACAAATCCAGATAGAACCCCCATAAGGAGAATATACCTCATAGGTATGGGAACCGCTGCGATTGCGGCAATGGGCGCGGGCGACTTGCTCAGGAGAGCCATACAGGGTTCCGGTATCACTGTGGACTCAGTGAAATCCTCTGAGCTGGTTGGTTTTCTTCAGGATCGGGATATGGAGGATACTCTTATTATTGCCGTATCTCAAAGTGGAACCACCACTGACACTAACCGCGTGGCGGACTTAGCTCGTGAGAACGGCGCATGGATACATTGCATTGTAAACAGGCGAAACTCCCCTTTGGTCAGGAAGTCAGATTCATATTTTTACACCGGCAATGGCAGGGATGTGGAAATGTCGGTGGCTTCCACCAAGGCGTACTATTCCCAGGTAGCGGCCGGTAAGCTCATGGCTCTATGGATGGCGGACACCTTGGGCGCAATGGAAAAGACGCAAATTATGTCCGAGATCGAGGCCCTGGAAATTTTGCCCCAGAAGATAGAAGACGTATTGGCCATGGGAGAAACCATATCAAATTATGCGTTCCAGGACGGCCCGAGCTCGCGCTATTGGGCGGTGGTTGGAAATGGCGCCAACAGGGTCGCTGCTGAAGAGATAAGGATCAAGCTCAGTGAGTTATGTTACAAATCCATTCCCTGTGACGTTACTGAAGATAAGAAACATATAGATCTCTCCACTGAACCGTTTACCATTGTTGTGGCAAATGATTTGCCAGAGATGGTTGTTCAGGACACGGTCAAGGAAGTGGTGATTTTTAAGGCTCATAATGGCAGGCCAATGGTTATCTGCGCGCAAGGAGAAAACAGATTCGACCCTGTGGCGGAGAAGACCCTTAAGCTCACCCGCATAGAAGGAGGTCTCGCGTTTGTCCTAGCAACTGTGGCCGGACATTTGTGGGGTGTTGAAGCGGCCAAGGCAATAGATGGAAACGCAACGATATTCAGAGAACTCAGGAGCGAAAT
>CAZFJT010000557.1:0-2978 GCA_964519135.1 uncultured Syntrophales bacterium
GTAGGCTCCAGGTTTACAGTGTACCTTCCCAAGAACGCCGAGAGATTGTGAGGCCGCAATGAGTGAATTGGACGTCTTACTGGTTGATGATGAGGAAGAGTTCGTGGACGCCCTTGCTGAGAGACTTTCCATGAGAGGAGTCAATGTTCGAACCGCGCTTAACGGTGAGGCCGCCCTGGAGTTGTTAAGTCAAAAAACCCCCCAGGTGGTTTTGTTGGACGTGTTGATGCCCGGAATGGGCGGTTTGGAAACATTGCGCGCCATAAAGGCCTCGCATTCAGAGGTAAAGGTCATTCTACTCACAGGCCATGGATCCACAAGGGACGGCATAGAGGGAATGAGGCAAGGGGCGATGGATTATTTAATGAAACCCCTAAAGATCGAGGAATTGATGAGCAAGCTCGAAGATGCGTGCGGTAAAAGCAGTGAAAAGTGATACCGCGCCACAGGAGATAAAATGGATGACCCTTGGGCCGATGACGCGGCTTTTATAGGCAAAGTTACTGCTGGAGCAACCCACGAGATCCGGAACGTTCTCTCCATAATAAAGGAATCAGCAGGCCTGATGGGGGACCTATTGGATATGAATCAGGACTCATCCTTTGCCCATGAGGAAAAGTTCCGAAGAATGATTGAAAATATAGGCGTACAGGTGGAAAGAGGAGCGAACATCTCCAAGGAGTTGAACAACCTTGCCCATACGCCTGATCAGAGGCTCAAAACAGTTGATATCAAGGCTGTTCTTAAAAGCCAGTCAACGCTTTATGAAAGGTTTTGCAGACAAAAGCAGATATCCATGAAACTGGAATCCAATGATCAGGAAACAAATCTTGAGACTGACCCAGTGCGCTTCCATAAGCTCATAGGAACAGTTGTAGATGTTCTGCTGGAACGGATCTCATCTCCAGGAACTATGATCCTAAAAACTGAACTTATTGATGAAAGTATTACGATTAACTTCTCAGTTACAAACACTGATGGGAGCGCCCAGCCGCTGGTTGAAACAGGGGATCTGTCAAACGCCTTTGATATGGCCAAAGGATTGGGCTCATCCCTAGGTTTTTCCTTGGATCTGAACTCTCAGCAAGGATATGCTAGATTAATTTTGACCCAAAATATGCCGGGGACAAATTAAGACAAAATGAAACGCTGCTACGATTCAATTTGTTTCATATTGGGGCGCGCCTGGAAACGTGCTGAAAAAAAGCCGCTAAACTCAGTCTCCTAGGTTTTGGCACGCTGCTTGCACAAAAAAACAAGCAAATGACTAAAACAAGGAGGCTCGTCATGTCATACCTTGACACCATAAGAAACTATAGCGCGGCCATTGCCTTTGCAGAGGCTGGAGAATTCAATCAAGCAAAGAAAGTGGCTGGTATGGAGTCCATTGAGACCAAGGCCAGGAGCGGGATACTTCAATACATCAATAAGGTGTTCTCAGCCGCGGCTCTAGCAGAGGGCGGGCTTCACAAGGAGGCTTCTGAGATGATGGATCAGGCCCCGGCCACACATGGTACGAAGGAAAGGCCAAGATTTATATAATTGGTGGGCCTGCAGCACGCGCCTGTTCATGTTCTGGTATCTAGCTGAAAAGAGCGGCGCTTTCCATGGGAGAGCGGATTCTTATAGCCGAAGGGGACGATGGTCTGCGGGAAGCGCTGGCCGCTCGATTGAGGGAAGAAGGAGCAACTGTATTTAGCGCTTCGGACGTGGATACTGCCATAGGGATTATCGGGTCCAATGAAGTAGACGTTACTCTGATAGGTCTGCCTGGATTCGAAAAAGAAGGCCTGAGACTACTGAAAGCATGCAAATCCGCAGATCAGCCATCTCAGGCCATACTATTAGTTGGTAAGCATCAAGGCGCGCTCGCGATCACCGGCATGAAACTGGGAGCATTCAGGGATGTACAAACACCCATACACTTTGAAGCGTTACGGGGCATAATCAAAGACGCCTACAAAGCCAGAAAAAAGAACAAAAAGAAATTAAAAAGAAGACTGATTGGAGCTGCGCCCAGAATTTTTGCAGCAATAACATTCGCAGAGCATGGAGAGTTTGAAACCGCTAAAAAAATGCAGGAACCTGATATAAAGAATCACGAGACCGACAATAAAAGCTAGTAAAAAAGCTAATAATTTTGTATATAATAGTAAATTAGGCGCGATTTATTCCACAGAAATATGGAGTTAAAAAATGAAGGAGTTCAAGATACTACTTGTGGATGACGAGGTGGATTTTGTAAAAACCCTCGCTGAAAGGTTAAGCGTCAAACAGGTTGCAAACAAGCCTCCTGGTGTAGCCATGAGCGGTGAAGAAGCGCTCAAGTCCCTTGAGGACGAGGCCCCGGACGTGATGGTCTTGGATCTTAGAATGCCAGGAATAGATGGAATGGAGGTCTTAAAAAGGGTCAAGCAGCATTACCCTGAAGTTCAGGTGGTGATACTAACAGGCCACGGATCCGACAAGGATCGTGAGGAGGCCGAACGTTTGGGCGCTTTCGATTATTTGGAGAAACCAGTGAACATAGACACACTGGTTGGGACCATAAAAAAGGCGCTTACTCAAAAATGGGACGAATCCATGGTCGCGGGGGCTTTTGCAGAAGCGGGTGAATTTGAATCCGCAAAAGAGTATATGAAGCCGAAATAAAACCCGCTTTTAAGGGGAGTTCCAATGTCAATTAAGGCCCTTTTGGTTGATGATGAAACACAGTTTGTGGAACCGCTTTCAGAGAGGCTTTCCGCCAGGGGATATATCGTAGGTGTGGCTTTTAGCGGAGAAGAGGCCATAACCAAGGTCGAGCAGGATGAGTGGGACATAATTGTTCTGGATGTATTGATGCCCGGCATGAACGGTGAGGAAGCCTTGAAGCAAATAAAGAAGATAAAGCCCTTGATAGAAGTGATAATGCTCACAGGCCACGCGACTGTGGAGAGCGCGATACAAGGCATGAAGCTCGGCGCTTATGATTATCT
>CAZFJT010000558.1:0-2965 GCA_964519135.1 uncultured Syntrophales bacterium
AAGGATAATAATATAAACAATACCCACGTGAATTCAAAGCGCCCCAAAAGCGCTGATGTATTTTTACACTCAGTAAGATCACCCATGCATTAGTTCATATATTGGGGCGGGATCGCGCCTACCGCGTGAATATATATTTATAGTCCGTTAGCATAGCTAATAAACTAAGGAGTTGGCAATGGCTTCGAACACAAAAAAAATCAAAGCGCAAGATCTATACAGATTACCGTGGAATGTGGCGGACAACGCCATAACCTGGCTGGAGCCCACCACAAAGTGCAATATGTACTGTGAAGGTTGCTACAGGATAAATGACCCTGAAGGCCATAGGCCATTAGAAGATGTCATAGCCGATCTGGAGAACCTCAGGAAGCTAAGGCGTTCGGACGGTATATCAATTGCCGGCGGAGAGCCTCTACTCTATCCCCATATCGTGCCTCTGGTCAAATGGGTCGCGTCAAATGGATGGAAGCCCATTATCATTACCAATGGGACCCTATTGACCGAAGAGATCATCAGGGATCTGACCAACGCTGGCTTGATAGGTTTCACTATCCATGTGGACTCCCATCAATTCAGGCCCGGCTGGCAGGGAAAAAATGAGGAAGAGCTCTGTGAATTGAGACTGGAGCTTGCGAAAATGATTAAAAGGGCGTCAAATGGAAGAGTGGCGTGCTCCTTTAACGCAACCATATACCCGGACACATTGAAAGATATTCCGTACCTTACAAAATGGGCGCAGGATAACATAGATCTTGTCCATACATTGGTTTTCATTCTTTTCAGACTCATAAAGGTAGACCCAAGATTCGATTATTTTGTGAAAGGACAGAAAATCAATCCGGACGACGCTGACAACCTGCGATATGAAGTTGATCATTCAGCGTCATTTTCAGAGGTAATGGCCGATGATGTGGTGGAAAAGATCAAGGAAGTATCACCAGGATATGAACCCGCGGCGTACTTAAACAGCACCCAGGAAGGCAACCAGGTTAAATGGCTCCTTGCGTTGAGGACTGGAACAAAGGATGAGGAGCTTGTTTACATGGACGGTAAACTCATAGAGATGGGCCAGGTTCTGCATCACCTGTTCTTTGATACCTATCTTGCTTACATGCGCCCTCTTGCAATGAAGTTCCTTCATATACTATTTCCCCTTGCCGTTATTAACAGGGGAATACGCAAACTGTTCAAAAAATGGATAACCAATCCGTCACTGTGGAAGAAACAGTTGTATATGCAGACCATTCTTGTTCTCCAGCCCCCGGATATCCTTGAAGACGGCAAACAGGCCATGTGCGACGGGTGTCCTGACGCAATGTACTATAAAGGCCAGATGTTGTGGAAATGCAGGCTGGACGAAGTGCAAAAATTCGGAGATTTTATCCAGAGCCATCCCAAAATTGAGGCCAATGAGCAGGAACTCCCAAAGGTCGCTTCAGGCGCTGGAGAAAGATGATCCACGATCCTCAATGCCTACCAATGATCTAAACACAGTACAGTCCTGACCGCAAAATCGGGACTGTACAAAAAGCTCCCAAATCCACCTTATTTCGGAAAAACCGGACTAGATCAATATTGATAAGTGCGCGGACACTCGCTTAATTCGGGCTTCGGACGCGTACGGGCCTCTTTGGGATAGACCAGTTCTGAATTGACATTCCATGCGTCTTTTTATATACTGCCAATCGATTTCTAATGTTTGAAGCAGGCTTGTTTCTTTTTTAGTTTCGTTGGTTTGCGGTTGGAATCTCGATCTTAAATCGAGTCTGGCGCCGTAGGGTATGGATTAAACGTGGAAACACTATCCAAAACGGCTATTCCGCTACATTTGCGGACCATTGCGCATAATTCCCGAACAGGATCTCTGAAGGTTTTCAGGATTCCCGCGGTGGTAATTGTGACGCTGCTGGTTTGCGCGAACGCCTTGTCGTGCCTGGCTGGACCGCCTGTAAAGATCAAAGCCCCCAATTACGGATATTTCGATTTCCCCACATGTGTTCGTTATGCTTTGGCCCATTCAGATGAGTTTCTCCAAAATCGCCTGGAAATTCAAACCGCGTCATTGGACCTAAAAGACGCTCATTCAAAGTTGCTTCCAGCTTTGAGCGTCACAACAAGATACTATTTATCCAGGGCCAACGATGTGGAGAATGATAGCAGTGATGACATAAATGTTGAGATATCCATATCAGATTGGAATCCTTATGCCGCGCTCCTTGAGATAAAATCCAAATCAATAGTGGTGGATTTAGCCAGGACCGCGCACAAGCAAAAAGTAGCCTCAGGCGTAGCGGATATTGCAAAGCTTTTTTATCAAATCAGCCAAGTGCAAAAAACAATAAGGTCTCGCAAGCAAATAGCCGCGTTCAGGAACAATAATTACGAATATGGTGTTTCAAAGCGGGAACAAGGTTCCATTGACGCTTCTCAGGTGAGGCTTTGGCGGAATAGTCTGCTTGGCGAAAAACTGACCATACAGGAACTTCAATCTTCATTACGAAACCAGGTAGCGGCCTTAAAACAATTAATAGGCTATCATCCGGATTATTACTTGCCGTTGGATACCAGAGACGCGGAATCACAAATACTAGGCGGATTCAAAGGATGCGGAATTAATTTCAATGCGATCCAAGCCCTGAACTATGACCTGAAGTTACTGGCAAAAAGGAACAACTGCAGTCCACTATTGTAACAGCCGCGTATGTGGCTCTTGTTCCTCAGCCCACCTTGGTCATGGAGGATTTGACCAATCAGCAGGATAGGGCGTCGGGATTCAACCTGGCTTTTGGTCTGAACTACATGATCTGGGATGGCTTCAGAAGAGTACGGGAAATCAAAAGGCAAAAACTCGAGGCCAGAAAGATGGCCATAGATAGAAAGAAGCTCTCTGAGGCGCTTTATGGGGAATACAGAAGATTACTTGACACCATTCGGTTATCAGAGTCAAAATCCAGATATATAT
>CAZFJT010000559.1:0-2964 GCA_964519135.1 uncultured Syntrophales bacterium
GCGCAATAGAACTGGCCGATAAGGGAAAGACATCAGAGGCGGTGCAAACATTAAGGGAATCTGGCAATAAGCTGCGCAATCTGGGAAATAAATATAATGACAAAAAGATGTTGCAAAGGGCCAAGGAAGTTGAAACACAAGCCGATGAACTTGAGAATCAGGGTTACACTAAGAGGAACCGAAAGGTCATGAAGACCGATTCCTATATGGAGTTGAATCAACAATCCACAGGCAGAACCTGGAGATAAACGGACCATAAATCTTATTTTTATCAGTTCAATCAAGATCTTAAAGGACGAGTAAACAAAGGCCATGCTTTCCAAAAAGGCCATAATCTTTTACTGGATACTCATATTGGCCCCTACTGTGATTATTGCGATATGGGGCCAAAGCATGATCCAACACGAACAGGAGAGGATTATCCGCCTGGAAAAGGAAGCCGCGCGCGGAAGGGTGGAAGCCCTGGCCCAGGGAATCCAGGTTACGATCCGAGATTTTGAAAGGGAATTAATCCAAACCCTTGAGGGCATGTACACAGATGATAAACCCGAGCTGGTGAAAAGACTCCTGAATTGGAAGAGCCAGGATCCCTTTGTTAGATGCGCGTTTCTATTTGATTCCAAGGAGGGCCTTATTTTCCCTTCAGGGGAGTACGGAGCTACCTCTGATGAGATGGGATTTATCGCCAGATATGACGCGCTCGTGACCGGAAGGGTTTCATGGACTGACTCCAATGAAAAACAGCTCAGGGATGAGACATCCGAACAATCCGGCCAAACCACGGAAATCGACGAACTTCCCGGAAATGAGAGATCAAAAAAGATCTCCAAGCATTCCGACGGTTTTCTCGATCTGCTCAGGATGGGGCGTACCCAAGGAAAAGGGGCCTTTAATCAGAGTTTGCAAATTAACAAACAAGCCCCAAATCCCCCAAAGGGCGGATGGCTACCATGGTTTGCTGACAACCGCCTCAATATACTTGTTTGGGAGAATGACCCTACCAAAGGTCTCATCTGGGGGATAGAGATAGAGATGATGACACTGCTGTCAAGGCTGATTCCCCATTTTAATCCTGAACCTCCTGAAGGATACATATACGGGCTTATGGATGATTCAGGGGATATACTGCATCAATTGGGCAAGGGCGCTGTCCCAAGGTACAAAAAGCCGGATATTTCAGTATCACTGGAACCAGAGCTCCCAAGATGGAAAGTGATCGCCCACAGGTATCAGGGGTCTTCATCAGGAGGCGCCGGATCATCATTTACGTTAATAGCGTCATTGTCTCTCGCGACAGTCTTGATCGCGCTGCTCTCAGGCGCCGGGCTTCTAACATGGCAGGCCCACAGGAATCTGCAAGAAGCAAGGATGAAAAGCTCTTTTGTTTCCAATGTTTCCCATGAATTGAAAACACCTTTGACCAGTATTCGAATGTACGCGGAGCTGATGGCCCAGGGAAGAATAAAAGACCCTGAAAAGAATCTGCGCTATTTGGAGGTAATATCTTCTGAGGCCCAGCGTCTGGCAAGGTTGGTTAACAATGTCTTGGGTTTGGGGCGCATGGAAAAAGGCCGTATGGTCTATCAACCGGTAAAGTTGAATCTTTTTGAATTTACCACCGGTGTTTTGCGGTCCCAGGAAACCAGGCTACTGGAGGCGGGCATGGATCTGGATGTCAGCGCGTCGGATGATCAAGTGGAAGTGTTCGTGGACAAGGACGCTCTTGAACAGGTGCTATTGAACCTATTGGACAATGCCATTAAATACGCTTCCCAGGGGGGCAAATTAAGGATATTCACCGACAAGTCAGGTCCGCACGCCAGGATAGTGTTCATTGACCATGGTCCGGGTATACCAAGAGGCATGGAAGAAAAGGTGTTCGAGAAGTTCACCAGGCTCGATGATTCGCTTACGACCAAACAACCTGGAACAGGGCTTGGCCTGACCATTTCCAGGGCGGTTCTCAGGGACATGGGCGGCGACTTGATTTACCATAGGGATTTAAGCCTTGGGGCTGCTTTTATTGTATCCATTCCACTGGTCAGTACGGAATCTCCCAATGATATTGGAGCAAAGGTTTAGAAAATGATAAAACGCGCCGGCAGAATACTTGTGGCTGAGGATGATAGGAATATTCTTAACGGCCTTGTGGACACCCTTGAAAGCGAAGGGTACGAAGTGGCTGCGGCCATGGACGGTGAAAAGGCCCTGGAACTCCTATCAGGGGGCGGATTCCACTTGATCCTTTTGGATATTATGATGCCGGAAAAGAGCGGGTACGATGTTTGCGCGGCTGTAAGGGCCAATGACCGGAATATTCCAATAATAATGCTAACAGCCAAAGCAGAGGAGATAGACAAGGTAGTTGGCCTACGTATGGGCGCAGACGACTACATAACAAAGCCCTTTGGGGTACATGAACTCATTGCCAGAATAGAGGCGGCTCTGAGAAGAAGTGAATTAGCTGAATTGGATAAACGCTCAAATCAAAAAGAACCCCGTATGTTCAAAATAGGTGAGGCTGAAGTGAACAACCTGGAATATAAGGTGAAGCTGGGCGTCAAAGTACACGACCTCTCAGGTAAGGAGTTGAAGCTTTTGCGCATATTCCATGATCATCCCAATGAGGTCCTGTCAAGGGAAAGACTCCTGGATGAGGTGTGGGGAATCAAGTACTTTGGGACCACAAGAACCCTTGATCAGCATATAGCCAAGCTGAGGAAAAAGATTGAGCCTGATCCAGGAAATCCCGTCAGTATCTTAACCGTTCATGGACTTGGTTACAAGTACTCCAAGTAGGTTTTTCTAACAGCGGTTGACCCATCTAATTTTATCGCGTACAATCAGTCCATACAATAGAAATGGGGCGGTTATAGGGTTTTGTTACCCTTTGTCCAACCATGTTCTAAAAAATCCAAGACAAATAGTTTAGGCCACAATAATTTTCGGATTCTCACTGAACTA
>CAZFJT010000560.1:0-925 GCA_964519135.1 uncultured Syntrophales bacterium
ACCTTAGGCCGTCTTCAATGTCATGGCAGTTGTACGCTATCTCATCGGCAAGGTTAACGATCTGGGCCTCAAAGGAAGGCTGAGGTGTGGCTGTAAATTTATCCATAGCCTCTGGTGGCGCTTGATCGTAAGTGGATGTGTGCCTGATGATCCCGCAGCGGGTTTCAAAGGTCAAGTTAAGCCCCGGAAACTCGGGATACCTGGTTTCGAGCCTTTCAACCACCCGCAATGATTGCATGTTGTGCTCGAATCCACCATGCTCGGCCATGACTTCTTGTAATGCGTGCTCCCCTGCATGGCCAAAAGGGGTATGCCCAAGATCATGGGCCAGGGCGATCGCATTGGTCAAATCTTCATTAGCGCCTAGGTACTGGGCAATGCTCCTGGCAATTTGAGCCACTTCCAAAGTGTGGGTAAGCCTGGTTCTGTAATGATCCCCTTCGTAGTAAGCAAATACCTGGGTTTTGTATTCCAGTCTCCTGAAGGCCTTTGAGTGGATGATCCTATCACGATCTCTTTGGAAGGCTGTTCTATAATTACATTCAGGTTCATCATAGACCCTGCCATCGGTGTTCTGGGAAGTAAGGGCGTAAGGGGCCAGATATTCCCTTTCCCGTCTTTCTTGAACGGATCTTTCAATGATCAAACCACACCCCTGAGATAATAAAAGCTATTTGACCGACTCTTTATTGATTTGCTCCATTGAAGGGGCCTTGAAACTTGAGATCCCTCTTTCCCCTGCGGGTCCAGGCAAAACAAGGTTTACTATCAACGCGAAAACTGCAATTACTCCGATTGATATTACAATCCATAACAATGTGCGAAGGCTAGATTTCATCCATGTCCCCACGGTTGTTCCAGCGTCCTTTTCAGCAGGGAAAAGCGCTGATTCCGGTATTTCCTCTTCTTCCCAGATGTCTGGTTC
>CAZFJT010000560.1:935-2956 GCA_964519135.1 uncultured Syntrophales bacterium
CCTCGGCCCAGATTAAAGCCGGCGCCTGATCCGCGGCTGTGTTTTCAGGCGTATATTCAGCGTCACCGGGCTTTGGGAAGGCGTCTTTTGACTCGTCATTATCTGAAATATCTTGGATATTTCCCACTGTTGGCGCTTCCAATGCCAGAACCACCCCACAATGGGGGCATCTCACCTTGAACGGTATATCTTCGGACAGGTCTTTGGTGTCAACTCTCATGAAGCCCTTACACAAAGGGCAAACGCCAAGGGTCAATCTATGCTCCTAACAACGTGCGCAAATACCGTGTAAAAATAATGAAAGGGAAAAGCTCATAAATACCGTCAAGAGATTGAGATATTTGAAACCCATGAGCGTCCGCCAAGCTGACACGGTATTGTTCAAGGGTCCCACATATTAAAGGCCACTTTTTATTGGAATCAACCGCACGTCCCAATATGGTCTTAGTATACCAGACAAGCGTATCAGTCAATATAGTACGAGATTAAAGGTTTCTCCTTGGAGAAAGCTATTGAACTTTTTCCCTATTGTTATAATTCTCTGGGCTCAAGTCCATGAACAGCAATGTTCCTCCTGCCACCGCTGCGGGTATGGAGAGAAAATTGACTATGGGAATTGAGGCTATGAACGCGGCTACAACACCAAAGCTCAGCATTGTCCTTAAATTGGAGAAGAAGAAGCTTTTCTTTTCGCCAAACGCCATTCTTCTCCTATCCATGGAATAGCTGGTAAATTCCATTGACAATATGAAGGCTGTGGCGCCAAGTGTTATCACCGTGTAAAGGAGTTGGCCAAATAAAGGGATAGTAAAAAGGAACAAAAGACCGATTACCTGGCTTGCAACATAGATTCCCAGGATTTTGAAGGTGTGACCAAGCCCCCTGCCTATATCTTTGATTAATTGGAAAACCGAGAATTTCTGATCAAGGATGACACCTTTTTCAACTTGTTCAATTTTTTCAGAAAGCAGATCATTGAATGGCGCGGCTATGGTTGTAGCCACTATTATGAACAAAAAGAAAAAACCCACAAAAGTCGCCACAGCCACCACCACGATCAATAGATAATAGAGGATCTGAAAATACCACGCGGAACCGGAAAAGTACTCAGGCGCGATCAATGTGAACATATGGTACAAAAAAAAGTATCCCGCGCACATAAGACCAAGTGAGATGATGAATGGCGCGGCCGCGTATTTCCACAAGCTTCGATTCTTGCGCACAATATTGGCGCCTTTGAATATGTATAACGCGCCCGGGCCTGGGTTGGAATTGGATGATTCAGTTTCTTGTTGCATGCTGTTCATAATTTCAGGACCATTATCTGATACCCGGAACATGGGAGCTTATAACGCTTGAACAGTGAATTTTTTTAAAAAAAATAGCGCGTACGCTGTTATTTCAACCAGATTAGGCGGCAAAGGGCCCCTTGGGAACAGTCTAAATAGCTGACAAACCGGCCAGGTCATTGTACCTGAAAGTTCAATGAACAGCACACCCAAAGAGACCCCTTGGATAATTATCAGCTCTTGTCCTTCAGCAATCCGACCACTTCTCCTTGTTCAGGGAATCTTCCCAAGCTCCTTTTGGAGAAGATCGGCTTTCCGTCCAGTTCAATTTCGAAAACACCGCCCCCGGAGCGTACCAGCTCTGAGTCAAAGCCCAGTTGATTCTTGATCTCATCCGCCAGACTGGCGGCTCTAGGCTTATAGTTTCACTCTCCGCAATAGGTAATTTTGCATAACGGCATTTTTTAGCGCCTCCTAACTAAACAATCGTGTTATCCGTTCACAGCTATGGCGGCAAACGGTTTGTTCTAAGATGGGGAAGGCTTTTCGGAAGAATTGCTCTCCCTCTTTACCAGGGCCGAGCGCGGAAAATAATCCGAGCCGACCGCTATACTAATATTCTTTATAACACTATAATAACATTATATTGGCGCGATTTTCCACGTTCAAGGCGCTTTTATTGTATCTTTGCAAAGGACGTTCCTGTAATAACCAAGGGCAAAATACCCTGAT
>CAZFJT010000561.1:0-1371 GCA_964519135.1 uncultured Syntrophales bacterium
AATGGGGGAAGTGACCCAAATAGCAGAGATCGAAAAAGAGACTGAGATGATGGAGACATTGGTTTCCAGTGTGGCCGCTCTTTTCAAGGTCTCTCTGACTGTTGGCAGAACCGTTAGTGAGCATGCCGTATCTTTGGTGGATCAGGCCAATGGCCCTGGTAACCTTGCCGATCTTATAGGGGCTTATCTACCTCTGAAGCCTGAGACAAAGCAATCATTATTGGAAACCGATGATGCCACGGCTCGATTGAGAAAAGTATTCGGATATCTCAACAGGGAGATCCATAGTCTTCAACCAAGATTGCAGGCTGCAAAGGCATTGGACCCTAACGCCAATCTTGCAAGAAGACAGAAGGAGCAAGGGCTGAGGCGCCAGATGCGGGCGATGCAAAAGGACCTCAACAGCCAAGAGGATCCCCATGTTGAAGAGATAAAAGAATTCGAAGACAAGATAAAGAGCTGCGGAATGTCCGAAGAGGCAATGGAGGTGGCCAACAGGGAATTACAGCGACTGGAGCGCATACCTCCCCATTCTCCTGAATATACTGTCTCCAGGACCTACCTGGAGGTATTAACAGGACTTCCATGGAATGACTTCAGTGAGGACAATCTGGACATCAACAGGGCCCAAAAAGTCTTGGACGAGGATCATTACAACCTTACAAAAGTAAAGGACAGGATCCTTGAGTTTTTGGCGGTTCACAAAATGAGGAAGTCCAATAAAGGGCCCATACTATGCCTGGTAGGTCCTCCAGGTGTTGGTAAGACATCCCTGGGCCGGTCCATAGCAAGGGCTTTGGGCAGGCAATTCATAAGGGTATCATTGGGTGGAATGCGGGATGAAGCTGAAATAAGGGGCCATAGGCGCACTTACATAGGCGCAATGCCCGGCAGGGTCATCCAGGAAATACGAAGGGCCGGTAAAAAGAATCCCGTATTTATGCTGGACGAGGTAGACAAACTTGGACAGGATTTCAGGGGTGATCCCTCCAGCGCCCTCTTGGAAGTGCTCGATCCTGAACAGAACAATTCCTTTGGGGATCATTACCTTGATGTGGCCTTTGATCTTTCCAGTGTGATGTTCATAGCCACAGCCAATCAATTGGACCCTATTCCCGCTCCTCTGAGGGACCGCATGGAGATAATAAGAATCCCTGGATACACTGATGAGGAAAAGGAAAGCATCGCCAAGATGTACCTCATACCAAAGGCCATTGAAGAAAATGGGCTTGCCGATAACCCGGTGAAGATTACGGATGAGGCCCTTGCCCATATCATTAGTGGTTATACAAGGGAGGCCGGAGTCCGCAACCTCGAGCGGGAGGTGGGCGCGGTTTGCCGTAAAGTGGTCAGGGAGATTACCCAGGACAA
>CAZFJT010000561.1:1381-2947 GCA_964519135.1 uncultured Syntrophales bacterium
ATATGGAAGCCGCGGAAGAATTGTTGGGGCCTCCTAAATTCTTCTTTGACCTGGCCGAGGAGACCGATCAAGTTGGAATCGCCACAGGTCTGGCATGGACTGAGAGCGGTGGGGACATAATATTTATAGAGGTTACAGGCTTCAAGGGTAGAAAAGAGCTTACATTGACGGGCTCTTTGGGTGATGTGATGCAAGAATCCGCGCGTGCGGCCATAAGCTACTTGAGAAGCTCCTGTCAGCTATACGGCCTTCAGGAAAGGCTGCTCAATGAAACTGATATCCATATCCACGTGCCTGCGGGCGCTATACCCAAGGATGGCCCATCAGCGGGCATTACAATATCAGTCGCGTTGGCATCTTTCTTCACAGGAGTTCCTGTTCGCAGGGATATCGCTATGACCGGGGAAGTGACATTAAGGGGCAGGGTGCTGCCGATCGGCGGAGTAAAGGAAAAGATACTGGCAGCCAGAAGGGCCGGAGTAAAAGAGATCATTTTACCCTGGCGCAATAAATCGAATCTCTTGGACCTTCCTGATTATGTGAGGGACGATCTTGCCATTCACTTTGTCAAGGACGTGGGAGAAGCAATAAGGCTTTCATTGGTGGAAGATCCTGAAGGCTGGTATCCCGCGGCTGAAATCCAAGGGCCGAGCGCCACTGTATACGAGGAGGGCGCAAGGGAATATGTGCTGCGCTCCACAGGGGTGACGCGGAATGTGGAAAGGAACCTGAGCAGAGGCGAGTCCTTTAAGCCTGAGGATTAGTTTATAAAAGAATAATGAGTTATTTGGTAATCGCGACTGTCACGAAAACCAGGGGCATAATCGTCAGATTGTCGTTCAGCCATATTTATGGGCGCATGTATCGGGTCAATACATGGATTTGATAAAGCCAGCGCCTGTTGATTGGGTTATTCCAGTTCAGACATGGCTTCATGTACGCCTGAGAATTCGATGGTGGCTACAATCGCGGACATGGGCGCTCTGTTGAAAAGCTCCTCATCAGTTACATATCCCATGGCCACAAGCTTATCAAAGGCTTTTATCAAAAGACCCTGGGAAAGGTTATATTTCTCGATTAGATTTTGGTCATCCATCCCGAGTTGGATATCTTCCAGGAATTCATTTACATCCAATTTGATCTTTTGTTTTGCCAATTGTAGCTCCTCTTATTAGCTGTCGAGAGCAATTGTTTCAAATACGTCTTAAGTCATTTAATAGGCAATTACCAGAGCAAGATCATTTAATCCTTGTACGCTTTGATCGTAGAGTTTGTCCATGACATATCAAGGACCTATAAATTCGTTCCCGTATCATTTATCATATATTAGCACGAGTTATTCAGGTACGCCAGAGAGTTTGGTAAAGTGGCTATAACTTATTGAAATCATGAAAATATGGCGTTGAGGAAAATAATATGAAAGCCGGGAAGTCCGGTTCAGGGCTTAAGTAATGGAAGCTGTAAAACAGGTGTTGCTGTAACTCCTCAGTAATTGGGGGCGCGGCGTTGAGCCTGTTGACGGGAGATCCGATTCGCTGTGTTTAAATTCGCAAGCTCAACAAACTT
>CAZFJT010000562.1:0-2941 GCA_964519135.1 uncultured Syntrophales bacterium
ACCGCCATATATACGGTTTAGACAATGCTCCATTCATAACCTTTTGAAGCGCTGCCCGAAGGAGTTATTGCCCTACGCGCAGTAGCTTATTACAAAAAGGGGCGCCCCGGAAGTTTTCCTAAATCTTTATAAGTTTTACATACACTTCTTGAACCTGTCTTTTACTCCACCACTATGTCATAATGAACAGTGTACCTTGCCAAGATTTCAGGTATCTGTTTTTTTATTGCGTTATGGTCCGCTCCTGCGGCGGCTTTGACTTTAATGATCGCGTTCGTGCCGTGTACCTTATCCTCTCCAACGGCGACTTCTATGGATTCCACCAGATCTCCCAGGGCCTTTAACTCTTCTTCATAAGCCCTCTTTGTCGCGTCCCATCTCAGGGCTGGTTTGAAAATCTTGCCAACCGCAGTCAGGGGTATCTGATCCACAATAAATATTTCCTTGGGCGTCGCGGCCCTTTCGCCAATGTTCTCCTTGGCCCAGCTCAATATATCCTCATTGGTAATGGACTTGTCCGAAACCTCCACATAAGCCACAGGGACTTCACCCGCGTGGGCGTCGGGCCTTCCAACAGCTGCCGCGACCTTTATTTGAGGCATCTTGTACAAAGGCTCCTCAATCTGAGCTGGATCTATGTTGTGACCGCCGCGTATTATCAATTCCTTCCTTCTTCCAGTGAGCCAGAAATAACCGTCTTCGTCCTGTCTGCCAAGATCGCCTGTATTGAACCAGCCGTCTCCCAACCATATTCCCTGATTGTGAATGTCCTCCACATATCCCTTAAATATGCATGGTCCTTTAATGCAGACCACTCCTATTTCATTTACCTCAGCGTCCCTGGAGTAATTACCTTGATCATCAAGGATGGAGATCTTCATTTCCTGGTACGGAAGCCTTATTCCGATGCTTCCAACCTTTCTCTCGCCATCTTTGGGATTAACCGCGGATGCGCACGCGGATTCGGTAAGTCCGTATCCCTCAAGGATCTTCATGCCTGAGTACGCTTCGAATTTATTGAACAGTTCCACACTCAAAGGCGCTGCGCCGCATATTACATATTGTAAAGAGCTTATATCCGCGCCGTCCACAGGGACATCCAAAAGAACCGAAAGCACTGTGGGCACGCAGGAAAAGAACACCGGCCTGTAATGCTCCACTATCTTGTAGAAATTCTGCATTATGGACGGATTTCTGTACCCCTGGGGTGAGAGCATTACCACATGGCCGCCCACTGAAAATGGCATCAAACCCGTAACACAGGTTCCATTGCAATGGAATAGGGGCAGGCCCACCATGACCGTGGTTCCTGGCTCAAGATTCGTCCCGGCCCTCAAGTCCCAGGCCAGCACCACCTCATTATAATGGGTTCTCTTGGCAAGCTTGGGTCTGCCTGTTGTGCCGCCGGTATGGTACATGGAGGCAATGTCGTCTTTGTTGATGACCCTGTCAAAAGTCAGCTTGTCAGCCGGATACTCAGTAACTTTTTCATCATATCCGATTATTCCCTCAGCTTCGTTTGATGGTCCCATGACCCTTATTACATATTTTAAGGATGGTATCTCTTTTCTTATTGAATCCACCTTTTGCCATATGTCCGCGCCCGGGAATTCCCCCAAACAAACGAGAACCTTTGTGTTTGCAGCCACGCATATGTCTTTTATTGTGGAAGGCTCGAGGAGCGGGTTAATCGGGTTGGCTATTCCCGCGACCTCAGCGCCCCACAGAACAAAGTGGGTTTGTGGAATATTGGGCAAAAGATAAGTGACAACATCAGTGGGACCAACACCAAGGTCATTGAGCATGTTTGCGGTTTGGCGGATTCTTCCGATCAACTGGGTGTACGTAACCTGCTGTGGCTGATCATACTTGTTCCCATCCATGATAAAGCTGATGGCCACACCATCAGGGTTCATTGAAGCGCCTTTCTCGATGATCTCATAGGTGCTGTTCTCCTTTACCCTTTCGGACAAAGGGACCTTTTCAATCTCTTCTATGTCCTTAACTCCTCTTATTACAAAAGATTCTTCCATGTGACGCCTCCCAAAAATATGAAACTATGTGGAATTCTATGACACAACCTTATGTTTACATAAAATATTTTTACGCCTTTTTTGAGATCATTATTCTTAGTGTTGATACCACCACATCCTCTTGCCTTTGATTCTTGACCCTACTCTCAAAGGACACTATTCCTCCCGCGTCTCCTTTGTCTTCCTTTTCAAGCACGGTTATCTCAAGCTTCAGGGTATCTCCGATCTTTGTGGGCGCCTTAAATCTGACCTTGTCCATTCCATAGAATGCGATAATGGCCATTTCCCTCAAAGGCAAAAGACCTGACGTTACGGAAAGCACCAGCATACCGTGGGCTATTCTCTCACCGAATGGAGACTTTTGTGCGAATTCCTTGTCACAATGTAATGGGTACCAATCACCGCTGAACATGCAGAAATTCACTATGTCCGTCTCTGTTATGGTTCGGCCGCCTGTCTTTATTACTTCGCCCTGTTCGAAATCATCGAAATATTTCACTATTCGCTCCTATCTTCTCTTTAAACCTCATTACGCAAAAAAACATGGACTATGGATAAAATCAGGTCATACCTTGACGGCCTCTTGGAACCCCTCCAATACAGCGTCGGTTATACGTCTTGGCTTTACTGCGTCACCTATAGTAATAACCTTCATTCCATTACCCTCAATCTTCCGGCAGAGGGAATTTTCAGAAATAGCGCCCACAGCCATTATCACTGTATCAGCAGGAATTTCCTCGATTTTGTCCCCTGTTTTCACAATCACCTTATCGTCCATGATCTCTTCCAATGTGGTATTTGGCCTTAGATTCACTCCCTCCAATCTGAGACTTTTCATAAGAGACCACCTGGATGTTTTGCCAACATTTGTGGCCAATCTGCCCACCATTTCTATTATCGTGATATTC
>CAZFJT010000563.1:0-2939 GCA_964519135.1 uncultured Syntrophales bacterium
GACGTATAATGATTGCATAAAGTTTTTACCGATTCATTTCAAACTACATGGATTGGTAGCGATAACTCAGAGCTCAAACTCGCTGAGCGCCTGGGTAGCAGCTCTTTTTCGACGACCACATTCGAGTTTAATTATGGGAACAGCTATAATATGCAAAAGTTTTTGCTCCAAAACCCAGTAAACCATTCGCGCATTTATCCATATGAACATGTTCAACTGATCCACAGAATTTGTGGATCGCAGCGCGGCTTACGCGCTTGCATATCAGGACGCTCTTATATGGAGAAAAACCTATTCAAACACTGCGTCGGATGTTCCACTAATACCCCTGACGTGCAAGGCAAAGTCATCCGGGTTGGTGGCCGCAGCCAAAGCTACTTCATACGTTATCTGTTTTCCCTTGTAAAGCTCCATTAGAGATTGGTCGAATGTCTGCATACCATAGGTAATGTGACCATCAGCCATAGCGTCCCTGAGTTCCCGAGACTTCATTTCGTCAGATACACATTCCCTTATTCTGGCGGTTGAAACAAGGACCTCCACTGCAGGCACTCGACCCTTACCCTCTGCCCTGGGTAGTAGCCTCTGGGAAATAATCCCCTTTAAAATTCCTGAAAGTTGAAGCCTTACAGACTGTTGATGCTCAAGTGGAAACGCGGAGATGACACGGGCTATGGTCTCCTGGGCGTCAAGGGTGTGGAGGGTTGAAAACACTAGATGCCCGGTTTCCGCAGCAAGCATTGCAATTTCTATTGTTTCAAGGTCTCTCATCTCACCCACCAGGATCACATCAGGATCCTCACGCAGAGCGGCTTTTAGAGCATTAGCAAAAGAGAGTGTATCCTGGCCGACCTCCCTCTGGTTTATTATGCTCTTCCTGTCCCTGTGGAGAAACTCTATGGGGTCCTCAATGGTGAGCAAGTGACAATTTCGATAAGTATTTATATGGTTGATCATTGACGCAAGTGTGGTTGATTTGCCTGATCCTGTGGTGCCTGTGACAAGCACCAGTCCGCGGTTCTCCATTGCGAGCTTCTCAATCACCTGGGGGATGCCCAGATCCTTGATCGCAGGAGGTTCCGTGGGAATGGATCTGAAAACCATGGCAAGGGAATCCCTTTGCGCGAACACATTCACGCGAAATCTGCCCAATTTGGATACCCCATAGGCCATGTCCAGTTCCTTGGTTTTAGTAAAAGTCTCCCTCTGCCTCTCGTTCATTACTGAGAAGGCCACTCTTCTCATCTCGTCCGGTGTGAGCCTCTCTTCACCTCTCAAAGGGCTGAGAACCCCATTAACCCTTACCACTGGAGGTAACGGGACTTTTAAGTGAATATCAGACGCTCCCAGGTCAATGGCCTTTTTCAACACCGCGTCAAGATCCATAAATCAATCCTCCGAAACCGCTTTTTCAGTTTTATCTTTCTCCGGCGCGCCTGTCTGACCTATGCCCATTTTTTCCAGAATCTTGACCTTTACATCCTGCAAAATGTCGGGGTTTTCCTTTAAAAAGGTTTTAGCGTTTTCTCGACCTTGGCCAAGCCTTTCCTCTCCATAGGAATACCAGGTGCCGGATTTATCGATTATCCCGTTCTCCACTCCCATATCCAGGACTTCTCCAGATGATGATATGCCCTCATCGTACATGATGTCGAATTCCACCTGTTGGAAGGGCGGGGATAGCTTGTTTTTTACAACCTTGACCCTGGTTCTGGAGCCCATTACCTTCTCTCCGTCCTTGATAGCGCCGATTCTTCTTATATCAAGTCTCAGAGAGGAGTAGAATTTCAGGGCGTTGCCTCCTGTGGTAGTCTCAGGGTTGCCGAACATTATACCAATCTTCTGTCTGATCTGATTGGTGAATATAACGCAGCAACTGGACCGTGATATTGCCGCGGTCAGTTTTCTCAGGGCCTGGGACATCAATCTAGCCTGAAGGCCCATATGGGAGTCTCCCATTTCACCTTCGATCTCGGCTCTCGGGGTGAGCGCGGCCACGGAATCCACAACCACCACATCCATTGCGCCTGATCTAACCAGTATTTCGGTTATCTCAAGGGCCTGCTCCCCTGTGTCAGGTTGGGATACAAGGATCTCGTCTGTGTTAACGCCCAATTTCTTGGCGTACTGGATGTCCAGCGCGTGTTCAGCGTCCACAAACGCCGCCATACCGCCCAACTTTTGGGCCTCAGCTATCACATGGAGGCACAGGGTGGTCTTACCAGAGGATTCAGGGCCGAATATCTCTACCACCCGACCTCTTGGGACACCCCCGACGCCAATGGCCACATCCAAGCCAAGCGAGCCAGTGGGTATGGTCTGCACTCCAGGGACGATACCCCCTTCGCCGAGCTTCATTATGGAACCCTTGCCGAATTGCCTTTCGATTTGGCTCACCGCCATGTCCACAGCCCGATCCTTATCTGAAACCGGACCTTTGGGTTCACTTTTAGCGGCGCCTTTTTTAGTGGCCTTAGCCATTTAAGATCCTTTCATGTTCTTATAAGATCTATTGCCAATTATACCCATTAGTCTTGACCGGAAAAAACAGATTATGCAAATGCTTTTTTTAAATCGAACGCCCCTTTGGAGGCGCGGGTCAATAATTATAACATGATTAGGCTGGTTGAAGATCAGTTGACATTGAACACTTAATGGTTCATGATATCCATTTGATATATCTTGAGGAAAATGCATATAGTATCAGCAAGCAGAAGAACGGATATTCCAGCGTTTCATAATAAATGGCTATTGGAAAGGCTTAAAGCAGGTTATGCAGATTTTAGGGCCCCCTTTGGCGCGGGCCTGAAAAGAGTTTCATTGAGATCGGAAGATGTTATTTGTATTGTTCTCTGGACAAAGGACGCCCGTCCCATGGTTCCACATTTGGAAGAAATTTATAGTTTAGGGCTGTGCTGCAGTTTTTTATATACAGTGAA
>CAZFJT010000564.1:0-2937 GCA_964519135.1 uncultured Syntrophales bacterium
AACATTACCAAAGAACAACCAATATTATGGAATAGTTACAGCGGATTCTTTACCAATTTCCACCGCGACGTTCTTTGCGCCTACAGGAGTTAGCATGGTTGCATTTCCTGATGGGTCTGAAGATAATTTTTTCATACTTCTGACCATCACATGATATTTACCGGGTCTAAGGCCCTCCAGTTTGGCTGTTTTTGTATTTTCAACCTTCTTTACCACCCGAATATGGTACGAGTCCCCTGGCGCCACTCCTGTGAGGATAGGTTTTTCATCATTGCCGATTGGCGCCAATGCGACCTCATAATCTCCCTTTTCCTTGTTGAAATTAACTTTGAGCTTACCTGTTTGCTCGCGATCCACCGCAAAATTCACATGGACCAGGTCATCAGCTTTGGCTATTTCTACAACCTTGGTATCAAGGTAGTTCATATTCTTTAGAGCAATGAGATACTTTCCAACAGGTAATTCCAAACATTGGAATGTGAGGCCCTTTTCAGGGTTCCATTTTACGCCGGTCCTTCTGGGATCATGGGTCTTGCACCAAACCCAGGCGTCTCCGAGCCCAATGGTCAGGCCGGCCATATCCGAGATCTTTTTCCCAGATTTTGTCAGTCCCTCATAGCTTACTTTGACTTTTCCGGCGGCCTCTGGATTGAAAGAGGCCTTACCTTTTATTTCCCCTGCGCTTGCAGACCCAATCATTAGCAATATCAATAATACAACTCTCCACATAAGAACCTCCTATGGCTCTGCTTAAGCAGTGTGGCAAGCCTTAATAAAAATATATGATTCTAGGATCTTGACATTCTATAACTACCACCGAGACTGTCGTTTCAATTAGAAAAATCCAATGATAACAAAAATCAGAAGCCTTGACAAAAGAACTCTTACCTTGCCCTGGGTTGGTAAAAGCTCCAACTTTAAGTCCAAACCCCCAAAAAATTACCAGTGGTTTAAAATACTTTGTAAACGCTCACTATTATTGCTATAAGCGCTTGTAACACCAGTGGCGGAGGTTGGCAAAAAAATATGTTCCCGCCCAGTACAATCTGGCGCACAAGTGGATCAGGCTAAGTGAACAATCACAAACCAACCCGATTAAAAGAACTCTATCTCTATAAAGGCAGGGGGATCTACTGTAAGGTCGAAGGTGAGCCCCGGTAATGATTGAGCGCTTATTTATTTTAGGAAAATAATCATGAAACCTCTAGAAAATCCCTTTAGGCAGGGTGGTTGTTTTTTCTGCTCTCCTGAGAATAAACAAGGGCTGGGTCTGAAATTTTTCATCACAGAGACCGAGCCGGTTGAATTGGTCTGCTTATGGACTCCGCCCGCGACTTACAGCGGGTTCGGAGAAATTCTCCACGGAGGAATCCAGAGCGGGCTGTTCGATGAGATCATGGGTTGGACCACAGCACATGTAACGGGCAGCTTTGGTGTCACCACATCCCTCACCATTGACTTCAAGCGCCCGGCCCTTGTGGAAAAGCCCCTTAGAGTGCAATGTCGAATAGACTCCCAGGATGGCGACAAGATTCATCTATCGTCTGAAATCTATAATGCTGAAGGAAATATTTGCAGCAGGGCCTCAGGGATTTATCTTATCATGGATCCCGAGAGATTCCAGGCGGTCACAGGAGTGAAATAGCCGCGACCCCAATGGCGACCTGATGCAAGCCCAATCAATATAAATTTTCAGGAGGCCAGGGTTTTGTGACTCCAAATAGTCTTCGTTGTTCCACTGACGCCCTTAAAGGATGATTTGTAATCATAATTTCGCCTGCGCCTGTTGGCGGAAGATCCGATTCGCTGTGTTTAAATTCGCAGGCTCAGGAAACTTCGCTCATCGGACTCCCGCCGTCCGCAGCGGCTCAATCTATTTTGATCACTATTTTAAATCTTCACACTCAAGATGGAAATGCTTGGTTATAGACGAACCAAACCAAAGGCCGTGCGAGTCGAATGTGAAACATGACCATACTGAGAGGTTACTAATCATTATAGTTTATTCTTGGAGAAACTGAAGCCAGAGCTTATAATGATCTGTCTGGTGAAGTTATTTACTACTCAGATAAAGATCCAATTAATAAGCCCCATGGAGAAGATCAACTTAATATGAGAAGCCTTGAATCTATTTTGAAAAAAGGGGTTGGGGATCTGCCTGAAGCTTTCTCTGAAAAGTATTTGGAACTCTTCATGATCCTTGCGGAAAATTCGCTTATAGGTGTATATATTTGCAATAATGATCATATTGTTTATGTTAATGAAACCTTTGCAAATATGGTTGGCTATGAATCCTCCCAAATGTACGGTATGAAATTCTCAGATATCTTTACAGAGGAAACCCAGCAGGAAATATGGGAATGGGGGCGTAAGAACTACTTGAATGATACGGAATCAAGAAAGTATGAGACCCAAGCCCTTTGCAAGGATAGCAGTACAAAACAAGTTGAATTATCTGTGGAGTCATTCGGTGTAAAGGGAGGGTTGGCTATCCTGGGCACAGTAGCTGATATTCAGGACAAGAAAAATACCGAAAATTCTTTGGACCTTAGAGAAAAGCAGTACAGATCGTTAAATTCCATGCTGAGAATGATGTGTGATAATGTTCCAGACATGATATGGGCTAAGGATCTGGAGAATAAGTATCTTTTCGCAAACAAGGCCATGTGCGACATACTGCTCAACGCAAAAAACACCCAGGAACCGATCGGCAAAACCGATATGTTCTTTGCTGAAAGGGAGAGGCAGGCCCATCCGGATAATCCGAATTGGCATACATTCGGGGAAATATGTAGGGATTCGGATAGTATTGTAATCAAAGAATGCAAACCCTTGCGATTTGATGAGTTTGGGTGTGTAAAAGGTGAGATGCTTTATCTTGACGTATTCAAAGCCCCTTTTTGGAACGAACGTGGTCACATGATCGGGACTGTAGGT
>CAZFJT010000565.1:0-2937 GCA_964519135.1 uncultured Syntrophales bacterium
ATTATGGGCATATTTTTATGAGCCATTTCGCGTTTAATTTTGAGAACTGGTATATAATGGTGTTCCGTTCAAGGTAAGGCTCCTGCGAAAAATCAAGATGTTCACATGCGCGTACTTATCTCAAAAAACTACAAGTTCTATTCCGGATTGGAATAGACCCAAATGATCAAGTGTTAGCAATTACATCATTTCCGTTTTGCTACGGCTTGGGTGATTAGTTAATCAATCGATTTCCTTAAGCCATTGATCTATTCTGTCGCCAATTTTATCCCTCACAGCTCTAAATTTATTCAAAACCTCTTCTTCAGAACCTTTGAATGACGCGGGATCGTCAAATGGCCATGAAATCAATTCACCGCCAATTGTGGGGTATATTCTAGGGCATGTTTGTTCGGCTTTTTCACAAACAAAAATAACGTATGCAAAATTGTGTCTGCCAAGAACCTCTTGCATGCCTTTGGATCTCTGGTCACTGATGTCAATTCCAATTTCTTGCATCACCTCAATGGCCTTGGGGTTTACTTCACTAGGCTCAACCCCCGCGCTGAACACCTCTAATCGGCCCTTGGCCTTGTTCTTAAGAAAACCTTCCGCCATCTGACTCCTGCATGCGTTTTGAGTGCATACCACCAGCGCCTTTTTTAGATTTCCCATAAATATTCTCCTAGATTACCAATTCGTACTACACCTAAACTTTTATGCTTATTATTTCATTTTTTTCCGGCGCCTTGGACTTATTGTCAAGTTAGCTTTGGATGAAGCTTTGCTAATATGGCCCAAAGCCCAGCTCAACATTGGGGAACACTGCCTTAAAGGCAATATATGCGCCCACAAACGCAAGAAGGCCGCCGGCTACCCTTTTTACCACAGTCTGTGCGGTGTGAAGCTTTGCATTTGTCAAAACGTGCCTGGCCGCGCCCGCTGAAGTCCCCACTAACATTATCAAAAGGCAGTGACCTATGCCGTAAAACAGCATTGTAACACCACCGAAAACAGGGCCTTTTACCGGGATCAGACTAACTATGAGCAGCAGCGCCGGGCCTGTGCAGGGCAATGAGATCAATCCGAACAAAAAGCCGAAGAGACAAGCGCCCATGTATCCTGTAGCCTTTGGTAATTTATCTTGTCCTATGGGCAGAGGAACGCTGAACAGATCCATAAAGTGCAGCCCCAACAACACACAGATCCCAGCGACCACATAAACCATGTATTGGGATTGAAGAAACGGCGCAGCGGCAAGCCCAACACTGAAGAGTATGGCCAATTCCACACTGAATCCCAGCACAAAGACCAAGGTATAAAGAAACGATCGCCATGTGGTCATATCCTCGTCCACACCGCCAATAAAGCCTATCAATAATGGTATCATTACCAAAACGCAAGGATTCAGGGCGGTCAGGGCCCCGCCGACCAGAGAAGCCGCCGCGGCAAATAGCAGGCCACCTGAGGAAAGCCACTGCTCTATAAAAGGTAAGGTTTGTTCCATTAATTCCTCGCATGGATGTTTTCATGGTAATTCGCTATGGAAGATTCAATATATATAGGGTTCACCTGCTTCCCATCAGCGAAGTTTCCTAAGCCTGCGAATTTAACACAGCGAAAATGATGTCAATCGTAGTGATTAAAACCTTGGACCCTATCATGAGGACGACTAATTACCCGGAGCAGGTAGGCCCATTTTACTAAAAGTACTTATTATCTCCGGTCTTTCCATTATTCCCATATTTCTGTGAAACTCTTTGCCATCAGCGGTTAAAAAGACCTGTGTGGGCATCATGACTATACTGAAGTTTCGCACCAGGTCCATATTTGCGTCCATATCAACGGTCATAACTATGGCCCTGCCATTGTAGGCCTTTGCCATATCGTCCAAGATTGGCTTCATATACTTACACGGTTTGCACCAACCCCTGCCGAATTCCAGAAGAACCGGTTTTCCCTGTGAAAGAATCTGGTTCAAGTCAACCTTGCCTCCAGCAAGACACTGACCTTGGCCAATAAATAATGCCATTGCAAGCGTTACGAATAAAATAATATTACGGGATCTCATGGACATATTGTGATTACCTCTCAATCAGCAAATTAGAAAGAGCGCTCAAGCCCTCCTTCATCAGTGGGAAGCTCAAGAGCCCTATTTTAGCGCCCCTTGAGCCATTGAATCAGGTCTTTTTCCTTTGGAACCTTGCCCGCGACCTTTACCTCTCCGTCTATAACCAGAGCGGGAGTCATAAAAACTCCATAATCAGAGAACACTTTCAGATCTTCCACCTTAACGGTTTCAGCTTCTATGCCTTCCCTTTCCACTAGGTTTTTCACCTGTTCGTAAAGTTTTTCGCATTTAGCGCATCCTACGCCGAGCACTTCCACTTTCATTGTTTCCTCCTGATTATTTGTCAGGTATTTCAATCATATTATTATCGACTCATACTATTGCGCCGTAAATAATCCCTGAAATAGTCGCCATTATGCAAACCAGGATCACAAAAACTCCTGTCTTTTTTGGCCCAAGAACGCTGTTTATAACGAGCATGTTCGGCAACGATAAAGCCGGGCCAGCCAAAAGTAGAGCTAAAGCCGGGCCTTTACCCATTCCACTTGCGAGCAGTCCTTGAACAATAGGGACCTCAGTAAGTGTGGCGAAGTACATGAACGCCCCTGCCACTGACGCGAATAAATTGGCTGAAACTGAATTCCCACCCAGGGCCCATTCCACCCAATGTGATGGGATCAACCCTTCACTATCAGGACTCCCCAGCAAAGCTCCCGCAACCAGGACCCCTATCAGTAGCAATGGCAGGATCTGCTTTGCAAAGCCCCATGATTCAGAGAACCATTCTTCTGTTTCCTCGTTGCTGGAAGTTGCGACCAAGCTCAAGGCGATAATCCCAACCGTAAATGGTATAAGGGGATTTTTCGGGGTCAATATCAGGGCTACAC
>CAZFJT010000566.1:0-2936 GCA_964519135.1 uncultured Syntrophales bacterium
GCGCTCATCTTATCCTCCATGCAAATGCTTGACCCTATTATCAAGAGACTTTTCGTGAAACCATTCCGGGTATCGCGTACCTGTTTAACGTGACCGTGGGCTGTAAAGAAAACCGACACTCTGTAAAACTATGAATGTGCGCATATTCATGGTTTCCAGTATGTAAAACTTCCTGTGCCCCGCCTATCGAGTAAGGGCCACCGGCATGCCCATGATCGGCCAAATGATCAATACAGCCAAGGCCACCAGGAGCATGAGCAGCGCGCTTGCTGGAATTCCCCAAAGGAAGAACTCCCCGCTGGTGAATTGTTTGGATTCATAAGCAATCGCGTTTGGCGCCGCGCCCACTAAGAGCAAGAATGGCATACCAGCCACCACCAAAGAGGCAAATAGAATCACCTCAGGTGAGACACCCAAATAGGGCGCTATTACCAGGGCCACTGGAAGAGAGATCGCTATGGCCGCGACATTCATGATGAAGTTGGTCATGACCATCACAAAGAAGGCTATGCTCATTATAAACACGAATGCTCCGGATTCCTGAAAAAGGGCCAGCCATTTAACAGCAAGCCACTTTGCCGCGCCTGTTTCCCAGAGGCAGAAGCCTATACTCATGGCGCCCGCGAAGAGTAGGATTATGTTCCATGGAATCTGCTCGAGGTCTTCTATATTCAGAATTTTGAATACAAAAAAGAGTATTGTGGATGTCAAAATAATGGCTGTCTTATCTATGGGCTGAAGAGCGGGTATAAATGAGCGCAATGACATAACCAGAATCGCGGCGCCTATTATCACAAGCGCAAGGATTTCCGTTCTTGTTACCCGGCCCAGTTCATTGGATAATTCCGTGGCCTTTTCCCTAAGTCCTGGTATGGTCTTCTTCTCAGGTTTGAAAAATATCATGAAAAAAGCCCAAAGGGCTAATACCATCAGCCATCCCACAGGAAACATATAATAGGATATTTCAAAGAACGAAACTTCCCGATGAGCTATCTCCTTAAAGAAACCTATGGCCACTGCGCCCCTGGCCGCTCCCAACAATGTGATAATGCTTCCTGCGCCAGCCACATAGGCCATACCAATAAACAAACCTTTGCCGAATCTTGTTTGCTTATGATCTTCCCCGTAAAGGGAGTAAATAGCTAGCAGCAAAGGATAGATTGTCGCCGCGACCGCAGTGTGGGCCATAATATGGGTCAGAGCGGCTGTGACTACAAATGCGCCCAGGTAGATCATGGAGGTTCTCTCTCCGACTATCATGAGCATTTTGTAAGCCAGCCTTTTTGTCAGTCCTGTTTTTGTGAAAACCATGCCTATGACTATGGATGCAAAAACAAAGAGCACCGAAGGGTCCATGAAGTCAGTAAAGGCCCTTTTTGCCGGTCTTATAAGGAACAAGGCCTGCAAGGCGCCTATGGTCAGACTGGTAACCCCTATGGGTACAACCTCGAAAACCCACCACGTTCCGGCCAGTAAAAAGACCGCGAGCGCGCCTTTGGCTTCCCTAGAAAGGGGGAAGGTTTTACCCATTGGATCTACCGCGTCCGACCAGGGCGGTGAATAGTAAACAACAGCAAACAGAGACACTCCAAGGAGCATGAAGAATATTCTAGGCCAATTTATGGATGAACTATCCATTGTATGCGCAGTTTGAGATGTCATAATCAGTCTCCTACCCTAAAACCCATATTAAATATATGGATCACCATATATGGCGATCGCCAAAAATATATTATGATTCCAAAAGTATGAGCCGCTTTTCACTTTGAGTGACGCGAGGCCGATGAATTCTAAGTTCATGGGAGACCCCGCTAGGCTAAAAAATAAACGGGAAATACGACAAAAACATTGTGCGAAAAGCCCATGGCGCGACTTACCACCCTCGAGTCTGTATGATGTGATTTATTTCAGCCTGGCGTATTCTCTCCTCATGTTCCTCCTTCCTTGAATAAGCCTTATCTATTTTTTTTGTAAGATCAGGTAATTCCGTGGGCTTCATAAGGAAATCATATGCGCCGAGCTTCATTCCTTGTATTGCGCTCTCCACTGTTGCGTGACCTGTGAGCATTATCACTTCCACAAGAGGTCTGATCTTCTTTATCCGCTCCAGTGTCTCCTCACCATTCATGCCCGGCATCAATACGTCTAGAACCACTACGTCCCATCCGTCCTGTTCGACCTTTGATATAGCCTCCTCTCCATTGAACGCTATTCCCACATCATAACCCCGCGCGATTAATCTTTCAGAGAGTGGTTCCACAAAATGCCGCTCGTCATCCACCAAAAGCACTCTTGTTGACATTGAAACTCCTTTAGTCAAAGTTTCCCCTGAAGTGGGAGTATGGCCTCACGAGCCTTCTTGGTTTTGCTCCATTGGCCATATGCGCATCTTACTAAGCAATTAACGTGCCAATACCCCTGGGGCTTTGTGCCTTTCATTATAAGGAGAAGATTATCATGTAATGTTCCAAATGATGCGCTACTATGATATTTAGAGACGCTTACAACCACGATGCTTCTCTTACACTTGCGAATCCTGGGCGCCCGTAGGACGATACCAGTATGAACCCTCCTACTCTTGCCCTTGGGCATTCCTTCTTGGTTTCCTTTCTAAACAATACAGATTGATAAGAATTCCTTTCTGTACAGAATTATCAAACCAGAAAATTAAAGTATAAGAGATTTAGCTGGTATAAGAACATCTTAGCAATGAATCAGTATTGAGGACTTCCTGTATATCTTGACTTTATCGTCCACGATTTTCCCCGGCTCGTCACACCGTCAGTACTGATGTTTGGGTTTCGTCAGCAACCCGCCCGACCTATGGTAAAGGCGCGGGATTTATTTGTGTTCATACATTTCTACGTTTATCCTTCTTGAGAAGGCGACCGTCCTAAAGTCGGCCATGATATACAAGCGATAGTTTATCCTGAATT
>CAZFJT010000567.1:0-2931 GCA_964519135.1 uncultured Syntrophales bacterium
CTACAAACCTGATCTGGAGAGGCAATGGAAAACAAAGTTCAAAAACTTCTGCTACTAATATATGTCCATGAACAGGAGGACCTTACTCCGATAATCACAGGGGAAGGCTGGCATACCATAAAAGATCTGCTGAATAAAACAGGAACATTATACAATACCGATTGGAATGGAAATTTCGTCATTGACCTTGACGAAACTCCATGGAAAGCCACAACAGAAGAAATAAATTCCCTGGGCCTGACAAATGGGACGGTGGTTTCACTTATTGGGGGAGATTATAGAAAGAAAGAAAAGGCGCCAATATATTTGGACAAAGATGGTTCCGCGTATATCAAGGAATCAGACGCCACAGAACTCATAGAATTTTAAGACTTAGAGTCCCTTGAAGAGCCCAGACTGTGAAACCTGGAAAATATAGATTCAGGAGATTCGTTCGGAACCGTCTAATCCAGAGAAGGCGCGTTTCAAACCAGTACGACTCAGGCCCCATTTGTGGCGCGCTCATTTTTTGCAAAACTACTGAGGGAAAGGCGTTAAAAGTATATCTATCCGATTACGACCGGGCGTTGGAGCGCCACAAATCAGATGGCGCCATATGGAGCCCCAGGTGGGGGATGCTCGAATAAGTGTAAAAATATCTATCAACTACAATAATCTGGATGGGTAAGGTCCATTAAAATCATATCCAAATAGAAAAAACTTTAAAAAAGCCGCGCGGTTTTTTTGCAAGGACATAACTTATGGTGGAACAATTCTTTTATTTCTGGGCTGTGTCCACCTTTTTGGTGGGAGCGGCAATAGGCAGCTTTCTCAATGTGGTTATTCTGAGGTTACCTGAGAATCAGTCCATTGTGTCCCCTGGTTCACATTGTCCGGTATGTGGGGCCAGTATAAGATTTTATAATAATATACCTATAATCAGCTATTTGTTATTGTTTGGAAAATGCTCCAATTGCTCTGAAAGGATTTCTCTCAGATACCCATTGGTTGAGCTGATTACCGCCCTGCTCTCAGTGGGCCTGTTTTTCAGATGGGGGTTGACCGGCGCGTACGTGGTCTTTTTTGTGTTCTCAGCGGCAATGGTTGCGGTCTTTTTTATAGATTTGGATCACTTGATAATTCCTGACTCCATCTCCCTTAACGGAATTCCCATAGGATTGGCCGCGTCGATCACAGGAGTTATCCCTTGGATGGACTGGCGTCTGGCTGTAATAGGCTTTTTTGTTGGCGGCGCGATATTGTACGTGCCTGCTGTTATATACGAAACAATAAGAGGTGTGGAAGGTTTAGGAGCGGGAGACGTTAAGCTTCTCGCGATGATGGGAACATTTATTGGACCAATGGGCGTTTTTTTTGTGCTTTTCTGGTCATCTTTGGTTGGCGCATTTGTGGGCCTATTCAGCATGATCTTAGGGAGATCAAGAACCACTACACCCATACCATTTGGTCCGTTCCTGACATCAGCCGGGATAGTGTACATATTTCTAGGGGATAAGGGCGCCTATCTCTTACTTATCGAATTACTGAGGGCCCTTGGACTACCAGTGGCTATGAGCCCTTACTAGCCCCGGACAATGTTCAATAGGGTATGTTGTTATAAAAACAGGTCTTTTTGATACGCGCCCAGTAAGATGGGCCAAGTCCAAGCAGGGCGTTCCTAAATAACAGGAGGATATATTGGCTGATAATCGGCCTAGAATAATAATATTCTCAGGTAAGGGCGGGGTTGGCAAAACCACCGTCGCTGCCGCTACCGGAGTCCAATGCGCGAAAAGGGGCCTCAAAACAATTATTATCTCAATTGATATTGCACATAGCCTCTCTGATTCATTCGAACTGGATCTGGACCTCCACGATCACAATAAAGGAGAAGCAAGGCAGGTGGGGGAGAACCTTTGGATCCAGGAGGTGGATATACAAGAGGAGCTGGACCGTCATTGGGGTGACGTGTCCCAGTACCTAGCCGCCCTTTTAGGCTCAGGTGGGATGACCGAGGTCCTTGCTGAGGAACTGGCCATAATTCCAGGAATGGAAGACGTGATAAGCCTCCTTTACATAAATCAATACTACAGGGAAAGATCTTTTGACGTGATACTGGTGGATTGCGCGCCAACAGGGGAGACATTGAGGTTCATAAGCATGCCTTCCACCCTTGAATGGTACATGAAAAAACTCTTCAAATTAGAGCGCACATTGATGAAGGCTGCTCGGCCTATTGCCAAAAGGGTCACTGATGTGCCTGTTCCTGAAGATTCGTACTTTGCCGCGATAAAGGATCTTTTTGACAAACTAGAAGGGGTGGACGAGGTCCTGCTGGACAGGGAGATAACCTCCGTTAGGCTGGTGTCGAACGCGGAAAGAATGGTGGTCAGGGAAACCCAGCGGGCTTTTATGTATTTATGCTTGTATGGGCTTGTGGTCGACACTGTTGTGGTGAATCGACTTTTTCCAAAAGAGATTAATGATGAGTATTTCAGCGCGTGGTTATCAAGTCAGCAAAAGAGCCTTGAGCAAATAAATGAGATCTTTAATCCAATACCAATAAAAACCGTAAATATCATGAAGGACGAGGTTGTTGGTCAGGAGACTCTACTGGAAATGGCTGAGATGATATACGGAAAAGATGATCCATCAGAAATCTTGTATTCCGAATCAGCCTACAAAGTGGAACAAGATGGGGAGAACTACATTCTAACCGTTAAGTTGCCTTTTGTGACAAAGGAGTACGTGGATCTGTTCAAACAGGACTCAGAACTTGTTATAAGGATTGGATCATTTAAGCGTCATGTGTTTCTACCCAGAACCCTGGCTTCAAAAAAGCCTTCGCGCGCAAAAATGGAACATGATCATTTAAGAGTTGAATTCAGATGACATAAGAAAAGGGTAAGCGTTCGGGGGGGGGGGGGGGGGTTTTGAGTATTTGTAAGAAAC
>CAZFJT010000568.1:0-2930 GCA_964519135.1 uncultured Syntrophales bacterium
AATCAAAGGCGCCCGGACAAGGAACAAGACAGGGCGATGCATTTACTCATGCGATGGGGCTTCTTGCATATCATACAATATTGATCCAGTCCCCAAGGAGAGTGACACTTGGCCTTTCAAGAAGGTTTCCCTGAAAAGAATGTCCCGCAATCCACGGAAATTGTGAGGACAGAGGATTTAAAAAAGTATTATCCTGTTAAGGCAGGTCCCTTTGATGGGAAAAAAAGTTTTGTCCACGCGATCGATGGCGTTGAACTCATTATACGCGAAAAGGAAACCCTGGGTCTTGTGGGGGAGTCCGGGTGCGGTAAATCCACATTCGGCAGATTGCTCATGGACCTGGAGCCGCCCACCTCAGGAAATATATTTTTCAAAGGATCTTGCCTGGCGGACATGTCCGGTGATGAGAAACGGTCCTTCAGAAGGGAGATCCAGATAATCTTCCAAGACCCGTATTCATCCCTTAATCCCAGGAGAAATGTACGGGCTATAGTCGGCGAGCCATTGGTGATTCATGGGATCGGCTCTAAATCGGAAAGGGAAGCTGAAGTGGCCCGCCTACTGGAAGAGGTGGGGCTCAGGCCTGAATACATGGATCGATATCCACATGAATTCTCAGGTGGTCAAAGGCAGAGAATAGGAATAGCAAGGGCTTTGGCGTTAAAGCCAAGCCTGATTGTGGCAGATGAGCCGGTATCGGCCCTTGACGTATCAATCAGGTCCCAGGTTCTTAACATAATGAGTGATTTGCAAGACTCCTATGGACTGACCTATCTGTTTATTTCCCACGACCTGTCTGTTGTTGAGCACATATCGGATCGTGTGGCGGTCATGTACCTTGGTAAAATAGTTGAGCTTGGAGACAGCCGGGACATATACGAAAACGCGTTGCATCCATACACTGAGGCGCTTTTGAGCGCGGTTCCAATACCTGATCCTGAGCGGAAGAAATCAAGGATTATACTACAAGGGGAAACCCCGAGCCCTGTGGATCCCCCTTCAGGTTGCCGTTTCCATCCAAGGTGCAGGTTGAAAATAGATATATGTGAAACACAGGAACCGTTACTCAAAGAAACCGGTAACGGTCGAATCGCGGCTTGTCATGTGAGGGCCGGATAGTCTGTCCATTATGACCGTTATGGTATTGCCTGTTCAATCATTCAGACGTTCCAAGTAAGCCTGCTATCCATTCCAGGGACTCACGGTTTCTCGCCATTTCTTCTGAGTTCAAAGGCGCGCAATCATCCAAGCTCACCCGGCCCATTAACAGCTCGGTCGCGAAATCCATGCAACCCTCTTTGCCGCATTGGCCACAATCTGTGGCAGGGAGTCGCTTGTATATTTCAGACGCGCCCAGTCCCCTTCGAGGTTTAGTTTCAGGTTTCAATTCCTGGTACCGCTCATTGGCAAGAGTGATGAAATCCACTGTTGTCCTAACCATTATCCACATATCCAAGAGATCATCCACCCTGGAGATCGTTATACGCCTACCATTGACAACGATCAGTCTATGGCCTTCCTCTATGGCCAAAGCCGGGGTGTCTGGACTAAACGCCCCACCACTAATAAGGCGCGCCATCACAGGTATAAGCGCCCTGAGGTCCTTGGCGCATGTAAATTCAAATCTATATCTATGAGGATCACTTACACTGGCGCCCGCGTATTTGAGCCTCATCCAACCCAACGCTGCGAACACTCTCGGGTCAGGTGGACCCACCGCGGGGATCTCTCTTCCGAATTCCTTATGGTCAATGTTTCCCACATATTGGATTTCCTGGAGTTGTAATAGATCCGAATCTGTCTTTTTCCAATGGGGAATTAATACGCACGGGCTGACCAAGCCCTCGCAAAAAGCCGGAGGGGCCAATACCTCAATATCTTCCAACGCGGCCTCCAGCTTGGGAACAGCGTAATTGAAGTCTGATTCGTCTGGAAATAATAGGATCCTAGCCATAGTTGATAATGACCATAAAGGGCCGATTGAAGTCAAGGTAATAGCATGATAGAATGAGCGCCCAACATTTTCTTTTCCCTGTTTCATTATTGAAATGTTTCTGGAATTCGTCGCCGCCAAAGGAATTTCACGCAATAAACGCGCAAATCAAGCCGCCATGTGGAGACTCAAATGCCACAAAAGGTCATGAGGAGGTTGACGCCCGCAACAGAGGCTTCCGGAATCATTAAAAACAGTATGGGCGATCAATGGGAATTCTTTTTTATTGACGTGGAGTCAAAAGGCAGGATAGTCATTCACGGAGTTCAACAGTCTCTCTTTTCCGGGCAAAGCGATTTCCAGAAGGTGGACATATTTAATACGGATCACCTGGGCAAGGTCCTGGCCCTTGATGAGATTATCCAGGTGGCCCAAAGGGACGAGCCAATCTACCATGAGCCTTTGGTTCATCCAGGGGCCTGTTTGATTCCAGAACCGAAGTCAGCGTTGGTGATGGGCGGAGGAGATGGGTGCGCTCTCAGAGAACTGTTGAAGCATAAGTCCATCAAGGACCTGCGTATGGTTGAAATAGACAGCATGGTCATAGAATCCTGTAAGGAGCATTTGGCCGAGATAAACGGGCAAGCCCTTGAAAATCCTCATGTGATGGTGATCATAGATGAGGCGGAGGCATATTTGAGAGGCATTGGAAACGACAGGTTTGACCTGATAATAGCTGATCTCACAGAGCCCTATGATTTGGCGGGAATCAGCGGAAATCTCTCCAAGAGGATTTTCTCGCCTGAATTCTATAGGTTTGTGAAGTCCAAAATGTCTTTGGATAATAGTGTATTTGTAATACAAACCGGGGGAATAACATTTTCCGAAAACGTTGACAGGCTTCACAAGAACATCATTTCAGGGTTGAGATCACAGTTCGGATTTGTGACCACTCTTTTTCAGTACATCCATTCATTTGACATGATATGGACCATAA
>CAZFJT010000569.1:0-2928 GCA_964519135.1 uncultured Syntrophales bacterium
TTATGGACATATTTTTATGAGCCATTTCGCGTTTAATTTTGAGAACAGGTATAAAGGTATGAGCGTTCATTTCAACTTTGGTTTAATATTGCCCAAGGTCCAAGATAATCGGGTAAGATATATAGTAATAGTCCACCGGGCTTGAAGCGGTTCTGCGCCCGGTTCGATTGGATGGGGAGACCATCTCCCCCTCCAAACCTCCCCCATCGTGATTCCAAATGTTTATGGCGACCACGGTGAACGCTTACGATATATATTTATTTGGGATATCCTGTAAACCACCTGCATCTAATTCATTCTTCGATGTCCATAACCGCCCCCAATGTTTCCGGAAGCATTGTAAGAATGTCCGTGGCGCTTATCGCCGCTGGTCCCCTAAGCTCCAAGATATCATCCGCTACCAGCCCGTGTATATATACCCCAAATGGTATCGCGTCTTCAAAGTCCAGTCCCTGAGCTATCAAGGAACCTATCATTCCACTAAGGACATCGCCCTGGCCTCCGGAAGCCATCCAGGGATTGCCTGTGCTGTTTATCCAGGCTCGCCCATCAGGACTTGCCGTTATAGTGGCCGCGCCTTTCAAGACAACCCATATGCCTAGATTTTGAGCGATGGTCTGAGCTATCTCCACTCTATTTTCCTGCACCTCTGATACGGATCTGGAACTCAGTCGCGCCATCTCCCCTGGGTGAGGTGTTATTATTATTTCAGCCTGGGAGTACTTCAGAATGTCGGTATTGGCTGAAATGCAGTTCAAACCATCAGCGTCCAGCACTATTGGTCCTTTAAATGCGCTTAGTACTGATTTGACCATATTGGAAAGATCATTGTTGGCAGACAGGCCAGGGCCAAGAACCATGGCTGATTTTCCATCTGCAATCTCCATAATCCTCTCCAAAGAAACCATCCCAAGATAACCGGGCAATTCTTCGGGTAAAGGCTCAGACATCTCCTCTGTGAGCTTGCATTCCAAAATATTATTTAAAGAGTTTGGTCCGGCCACTGTAACGAGTCCGGCCCCCATTTTGGCGCCTGCCGACCCAGCCAAGGCTATGGCCCCTGTTTTTCCAGGGGAACCCCCAACAACCAGAAGATGGCCGAATACTCCTTTGTGGGCTTCAGGACTCTCCCTGAGATTAAAATAATCAGATTCATCTACATTGTCATAAAATATGCGTTTAGGGCCATTTTGGGCTATGGCTTTGGAAGGTATCGATATGTCTATTACTTCCACTTCTCCGCAATATTCAAGACCTGGATATATTGCCATCCCCAACTTACAGAAACCATAAGTGGCGGTATAGTCTGCTATTACTGATTTTCCCATTATCTTGCCATTGTCCGCGTTAACACCTGAAGGTATGTCTACTGAAACAATTACCCCCTGACATCGATTGATTTCTGAAATTGCCTCTTTGAATGGTGATCTCACATCAGAATTAAGACCTGTCCCAAGTATTGCGTCCACTACAACATCAGCTTCTCTCCAGACTTCCACAGCGGAATTTATGGCGCTGATCCCGTCCAGGGTATAGATTTCATTGGTCATTTTTTCGAGTATGGTCAGGTTTATCAACGCGTCGCCCTGGATTTTTTCCTTTGGGCTCAATAAAAAAGTGGCTACCCTGGCGCCATGGTTCAATAAATACCGGGCTATCACATATCCATCACCACCATTATTGCCAGGACCGCATATTACAACCGCGCGTAATGATTCAACAGGGTCGTCCATTATTTCAGCTATCATTTGAAAGGTGGATCTTCCTGCGTTTTCCATTAATACAACACCAGGAATTCCATATTCATTTATAGCCTCTGAATCAAAATTCCTCATCTCTTCGGCTGTAACAAGAAACATCGCCTAACCCCGTATCAAAGAATTGCTCAAAAAATAATCCATGATTAAAAAGGAAATCTCATTTTTTTTGATTCGTCAATAATGTAATATTAAGCGTGAATATCTGATATGGCAAATGAGGTTAATCATTGAAGATAATTTAAATTACAAATGCTTTTTATTCTAAAAAACAAATCAATAACAGGTAAAAAAGATATATTCAGAAAGTCCAGAGGCGTAAATGCTGCAAATAGGCGAAGCACAGAGGCAAGTCCTAGAAGAGATCCCTGTATTGGGATCCGAAAGAATACACATCCTTGAATCTTTAGGAAGGGTCTTGGCCCAGGAAGTCAGCGCAATAAGGGACGCGCCTGCATGGGATAATTCCGCAATGGATGGGTACGCGGTAAGAAGTGAGGATGTTTGCTCGGCAAGCCAAGAAAATCCCATAAGACTGAGAATAATCGGTGACGCTCCAGCAGGCAAGCCATTCAAAGGAGAGATGGGAAAAGGCGAAGCTGTTAGAATCATGACCGGTGGTATAGTTCCCAATGGAGCTGATACCATAGTTATGGTGGAATATACGGAAGCCAAGGAAAATGAGGTAATCGTATCAAAGGATCCAGGTCCTGATGCGCACATTAGACGCTCGGGGGAAGACGTAAGGGCTGGTGAAATAGTCTTTCATCCAGGTGATTTGATAAGACCGCCGGAGGTGGGTATGCTGGCCACACTTGGCCATGGCTATGTATATGTTCACCAGAGGCCGGTTGTGGCCATATTATCCACAGGTGACGAGCTGGTGGATTTGGACGAGCCCTTTGATCACGGCAAGGTGGTTTCATCCAATTCTTACAGTCTTTCCGCACAGGTGGCTGATTGCGGCGCGATCCCTTTGTCACTGGGCATTGCCACAGATGATGAGTCTGATCAGAGAAAAAAACTCACAGCAGGAATACGGGCGGACGCTATTGTGACCTCAGGAGGGGTTTCAGTTGGCAAATAAGACCTTGATAAGGACACTTTGGCTGAATTGGGAATGAAAGTTAAATTCTGGAAGGTCGCGATGAAGCCAGGTAAACCACTGGTA
>CAZFJT010000570.1:0-2927 GCA_964519135.1 uncultured Syntrophales bacterium
CTATAGTCCTGTGGTTGAACCAATTCTTCATCTTTTACTACAGTGGCGGGCTCGGTCTGTTTTGGAATTTCAACCGGATCTATGGCCTCTGCGTCTATCATGGCAATACGCAATACTCCTGTTGACATACCGCCTTGTATGCGGGCCTTAACATTCAAAGGAATATCCGCTACCTTATTTTCCTGTGCTTCTTTTAGGCCCTTTTTTTCTTCCGACGCCTTCGGCTTATTTGCCCTCTTGGGTTCAACTACTCTTGTTTGATCTTCTTGCGCTATTTTTTGGTCTTTCTTCCTTTCAGCCACTTGTTCTGTCTCACGCTGAATTGTTCTCGCAGGCCTCTGATTCGCTCTGTTCTGTCTTTCCTTATTTTGGGCCTTCCTAGGTTCCCTTTTTGTAGGGACGGGCTTACTGTTCTGCGCGATCGCCCTGTCCTCATCATCTTTAAGAAACCCAGGCTTTGGGAGAACTCCCATAAATACGGCCCCAGCCACACCCAACAGAATCAGAACAACAAATACGGGTATTAGATGAATTGGCCTGAATAGTTTTTTTCCAGAGGTCCCCTGAGCAAGATCAGGGTCAACTTGTATATCGTGGGTCACTGATACCTGATCGGCAATATCTCCCAGTTTAAAATCCTTCTCCCACTCTTTGGCCAGGTGTTCCGTATCCCCTTCAAGATCGAATTCTATTGTTCCATCGTCTGCAATTTCCTTTGTCTTGCCCAGATCACACCTGGGACATTGATCTGAATCGGCAAGCTTAAGTGTGCCGCATTTATCACAAACCGTAGCCAGCTCTATTGTAGGCTCGTATGGGGCATGGTCCCCCGCGTCCGCTGCTTTTTGATCTTGTTTGCTCTTCTTATTCCGGTCAGAATAGTCAGGTTCCAGTTTTCCTTCTGCAATGAACCTTTCTATGTATTTATTAACCCTACTCTCGGACAGCTCATATTTTTTAGCCAATTCAGCAACAGTTAAGCCTGCCCTGACATCGCGTCTGAATTTCTTTGCCTCTATTTTTCTCTTGGCCATTGTTCTCTCCCTGCCGTCCCAATAACCCATTATTGACCATAACTGGCTAATATGGCAAGACAAGGTTGAAAAAAAGAGCACACCTGCAATTTTGCCGGGCCTGTTGCGTCTACAAATTATAACAATACATGAATTATCTTTAGCATTTAATTGACGGTATTAATTAATGAGAACATCACGAGGTTTTTTGTATTAATGATTTATCACAATAATCACAGCGGTTATTAAAGGATAACGAGATTCGATAACATAATCAAATGGTATGATTTTAATAATATATATTTTTTCGAATGTCTCCATTTAAGGCGTTATCGCAGAGAGCGCCATTTGAAAGTCCATACGTTCCTTTGGATTTTCATTGGGCCTGATCATATTGCCGAATCTAGGCATTGTTTCACTGAGCGGAATGGGCCTTTGTATGCCTTTGATGAGAAGTGCGCTCCGCATGATGGGAACCGTTTTGCAAATGACTCCCTGGACCTGACTCAAAGGCGTTAAATAGACCTTCATCTTCTGGACCAAAGTTAACTCTAATTGAATCGGATCTCGGTCGCTTGTTTTTTCTGGATTGGGCCATGGAGCGCGGTTTTCTCTTTTTACTGGCCTTTTTCTTTTTCAGTCTATTTAAAGGGGTTTCATTTTTCACGGCCTTTACTGAAGCGCTGTTGAATCCAAGTGTCTTGAAATCTATATCCAGGGTGACATTGTACCTTTTAGCCGGGTTTCGTTTATCAATCACCTGAAGTAATATTCTGTCATTTTCAACAACACTATTTGATATCATTATATTTGAATCAGGAGATGAAAGAGAATTCCACTGCGATTGAGAACTCACATTTCCTCCGGTTTGCTCGCTTGCGCCATATGCGGCGGCCTGAGCCTGAGCCCTCATCACATCCTCTTCGTCAAATAGCACTATAAAGAATGAACCTATTCTCTTTATCCTGTATTCAGGCGCCACAGGCCCTCTGAAATCCACGAATATTCTTTGGGAAGCTCCTCGAGTATCTGTTTGAATTATTTTTACAGGACCATCTTTGAACCTGGTCACAGGCTGGATGTCCACAAATCCGGCCGCGTCAAAATCCAAAACCAGTAATCTTGGTTCCGCGCTAATGAAAGATTCCCTCAGGGCTACTGATCCTTCCACCTTTATCAAAAGCTTTTTATTATCCGGGCTCATATGAATACCGATTATCTCACCGGTTCCATTGGCCATGCTGTGAGCATTCAATTCCAGGCAGGTTGACACAATAATACCCATTAGCGCTAATCCAACAATTGTCTTGGCCATTCTATTCCCCTCCATCTTCCGCGCTATGGACTTTATTCTTCAAATATTCTTTGCCGTATATCTTCACCCTATTTTCAAGGCTTCTCTTACTAATCATAATCGCCTATTATCCTTTACGCGCCATTGAGTCTTAATTAACATATTTAATCAATGGTCTTATGGACATTGAACTGCGCCGACTTCTAGGCCGAGACTATCACAGTCTTGATATTCAGGTCAACTATTATTAGTTTTATATCGATAATATAAGTTGGTTTATTAAATTAAATTATTATTAAATGGATCTAAAATCAAGCCGTCTCATGTCCAATAAGTTGGTCTGGCTCATTATCAGGTCTGGTCTACCACCTGATTTCAAGAGTTTAATTATTTGTTATTTTTGTCCACAATACTAAGCCGTCAGAGTAAGCTTTATCTGTTGGCGTTTGGATCCAGCAATTCGCATGCGTCTTGGGGGCCTTGTTTTGCCAACTCAATCCTGAGTCTGCTCTTTGGGATAGTATTAAGGACCAGACACCGTTCCAACTTCTCTTCATCAGGGTTCCATATATATGTTTTGATATCTATCTCTGATCCAGCATCATCGTAAAGATTCACCC
>CAZFJT010000571.1:0-2924 GCA_964519135.1 uncultured Syntrophales bacterium
GAAACAATCTTTGGAATTGTTCGTCAGTGAAATCCTCGCACTTTTTTCTCAGGTCCAGGTATTTATCAAGGAGTTCATGGCCTTCCTGTGTCAACTCAGACCCTGATTGCGTTGTCTTTACAACAGTAAAGCCGCAACGTTCCTCAGTGGCCTTGATCTTTCCCCAAACGGCTCTAAAGGGCTGCTTGAGTTTTTTTGCGGCCTTGTTCATGGATCCTGTCTCTTTTATGGCCTCAAGTATTCTTAGCCTGCCTGAACCGATTATTAACTTGCCTTCATCATTCTCTATCCATATTTTCGATCGTACAGCATAGCCCATGACCCGTCCTTTCCACTGTTATCCCAAAACCATGGATAATCTGAACTCATTTTTTGAAGAAAGCCGATTATCAACAACGATTTTATAGTTTCACATATTGCGCTATTATTTCAACATAAGACTGTGAATCAGGCCGATTTGCGCCTCCAACAGCGTATTCTTGATCACTGGCGGCGCCTGTGATATTAGGCTCTTGGGTCTTATTACGGAACTGATAAATGTTAACGCGTAATTAACCTCTGGAAAACCTACCAATGGAGGCTTCATGGCTGAGAGGGAGAGAAGAAGGATAGGGTTGGTTTATGGGGGAAGATCAGCCGAACACGAGGTCTCCCTTAGATCCGCTGAATCTGTTTTCAATGCTGCAAACAAAGAGAAACTGCAAATCATTCCCATACTGGTAACAAGGTCAGGGGCGTGGTTCAAAATGCCCGCTTTAAGAGAATCTTTTACCAAGGATCCAGTAATTAATGAGGCTGACAGGCTTCTGCTGTCCCCTGATCCCGCTCATAGGGGATTCATAAGGATTCTCCCTTCCAAGGGTGTGGAGATGTTTCCCATAGACGTGGTTTTTCCGATCATACATGGAACATTCGGAGAAGACGGCACTTTACAGGGACTCCTGGACATGTCTGATATCCCGTATGTGGGGTGTGGGACCCTGGCCTCGGCAATGGGAATGGACAAAGTCGCCATGAAGTCCGCTTTCATTCAGGCGGGCCTTGAGGTAGGACCATTCACATGGTTTTTGAAGAGCAGGTGGATTGACTCAAGGGATAAAATACTTGAAGAAATATCCAAGAGAAATTTTCCGGTATTTGTAAAGCCTGCGAACCTGGGCTCATCTGTAGGGATTCGCAAAGCAAAGGGCATGGAAGATTTGTCCATTGCCGTTGATCTGGCTGCTGAATACGACAGGAAAATATTGGTGGAAGAAGAAATAAAAGGCAGAGAAATAGAGATCAGTGTGCTCGGCAATGAAGACCCTATTGCCAGTGTGGCGGGTGAGATCGTTTCACACTCAGAGTTCTATGATTATGAGGAAAAGTACCTAAAAGACACCGCAGAGCTTCATATTCCAGCGCAAATGGAACCAGGCGTCCTTGAAAAGGCCCAAAAAATAGCTATTACAGCTTACAAGGCCATAGACGGCTCAGGACTGGCAAGGGCGGATATGTTCGTAACAGATGACAGTGGAGTCATTATCAATGAACTGAATACCATGCCAGGGTTCACATCAATAAGCATGTACCCGAAACTTTGGGAGGAAAGCGGCGTGGGATACTCAGAATTGATAGATAGACTCATTGACCTTGCATTGGAAAGGAGCCGGCAAAGGAAAGAGATCAGAACTGACAGGGACACTTTATGAGGGCAATGATCCTCACAGCCGGCCTTGGAACAAGACTCCGTCCATTGACCCTGGAATTGGCAAAACCTGCCGCGCCTCTATGTAGAAAGCCGATTATTCTCAGATTGGCCCAATATCTCGAAGCCCAAGGTGTTGAAAAATTCAGACTCAATCTTCACCATCTCCCTGAAACAATAGAAGAAGTATTCCAAGGGACACAACTGGACGTTTCATTCAGGTTTGAGCCCAAGATTCTTGGCGCAGCAGGTGGGCTTAAAAACAACGAGGATTTTTTTGAAAACAAACCGTTCTTAATGGTAAATGGCGACATATTCACAACTTGTCCCTTGAAACCATTGATAGACTTTCATTTAAGGGAAAGGCCCTTGGCCACCCTGGGACTTATAGAGCAAAAGCCCCCATACGCTCACTTTCCTGTGAGAATAAACAAGGAATTCGAGCTTTTTGATTTCAAGGGATCGACAATAAAAGGTGTGCCCAGGAGCGAGGTTTTTGTATTCACAGGTGTACACGTACTGGACCCTGAGATATTTCAATATATACCCAAATCCGAGCCCTATGACATCAACAGCCAAGTGTATGTGAACGCAATGAAGGCCGGCGAGCGGGTCTGCGGTTTTCCTATCAAGGGCTACTGGAATGATTTGGGAGATCCAAACAGATATTTGCGGGCCCACATGGATCTGCTTTCAGGAGTGGCCGGTCCGCTGAATGAAATCCCCATAGCCCATGACGCCACTATAGACCCAAGCGCCAGGATAGGCCCCACCAGTGTGGTGGATAATGGCTGCGTGGTAGGGGCGTCAACTGTAATAGAGAATTCCGTGCTATGGCCTGATGTGAAAATATATGGATCTACTAAACTCAATAATTGTATAGTTGCAAGGTCCGTGAAAATAACCGGAAATCATTCCAACAAAATTATCACCAACAATGGAACATCTGTCTTTGAATTCTGACAATCAAAGGATCAATCAAGCAATTAAAAAAGGCTTACTTGGACCGGATCCTGTAATTGGAATTGAACCTCTTGCAGGAGACGCGTCAACACGGAATTACTACAGGGCCACAATCCAAAACAATGATCCCATCATCCTTATGCTGAGTCCTAATCCTGGCGCGGGCGAGGAGAAGAGCTTCCTTGACGTTCAAAATTTCCTGGCTGGCCTTGAATTACCTGTGCCTGAAATCGTTTCCCATGACGAAGATCTGGGTATAACATGCCTTGAAGAC
>CAZFJT010000572.1:0-2921 GCA_964519135.1 uncultured Syntrophales bacterium
GCATACGAGATCTAGTACGGTCTCGTGGGCTCGGAGATGTGTATAAAGACAGATTTTATCTCCCAAGACCTTAACATGGGGCATGGGCCTTTTCTTTGATGTCAACAGAATCCTGTCCCCTGGTTTAACGTCAAGGAACTTTGAACTTCGAACAAGGGTTTCTACAAATACATCGCCTTGTGCAACGGTAATAATCTCTGGAGGTTCATCGGCCGATCCATGACAGTCCTCACATCTGATCTCTATTTGGTCTTCCATGTGGCTGTGAATTACACCGTCTCCCATTGTGTCTTGACCTGTGTGACAGTCAATACAACCCATTCCCTTTTCAAAATGAATGTCCGGAACCAGATTAAGAGCATATCGTTGGTCGCTCAGGTCAGGGTCCTTAAGACCTCCTCTGTCAAATGGAGTTCCATACTGGGCGCTTTCCATCTGCCCATGATAATTCAGCCCGATCCGCGCGCTCCTGTTGTGGCAGGCCCTGCATCTTTCATCAGGGATCGCGTTGGTGAGTGTATGTGTTGATGGATGTCCTGTTTCATCCCTATTTATGGTTGGGTCCCCTCCTTTATAAAAGCCATCCTTATTGTATGGGGCGTGACAGGCCGGGCACCCGGCCAACCTCGCGTTGAATCCATTGAATTCATCAGTCCAGAGATGGCAGGACGCGCAGAATTTTCTATAGTGGCTGTTCGCGAGATGAAAAGAACCTTTACTGTCTATCTCTTCAGGTATTTTTTTAAGGGAAATCCTTCCGTCATCCACATCCCTTGTTGCATAAACAGGCCCAGGATCTTTTGTCAATCCCCATTGAAATCTCATTATGCTTATAATACCGGCGTTTGTGGCCATTAGAGAGTAAGGAAGGTTCCTGGCTCGATTCAATAACTGATTGGGGCTATCACCATGACACCTTCCAATGATTTCATTACCTGAGCCGCAAGATATTGGCGCAAGATCCAAGGTCGCAGGGTTGGCGCCCCCTCTGAGCCCTATGTGCGCGCCTTCAACCGTAAGGTCGAGGCCTACGCCCCCATGACATATTACGCATCCAAAAACCTTGTTAGGGTGAGATTCTGAAATATCTTCTATTCCATAATGGCAAGTAAGGCATCTCTCGGTTTCAAGTTTTCCTCCAAAGGGGTCTATCTCTATTATTTGCAAAGGTCTGGATCTCAACTGTTCCACTTCTTTTAACAAAGAGGCCTTCAGTTCCTTGTCGGTCTCGTGTTTTATGCGATTCTCCAGTCTTGCTATGGACAAACCCACGCCCTTTTTTTGCCAATTGGCCCATTCAGGCGCTATCTGCCTTTGAAAGGCTATCACTAGTCCCAGAGCGATCAATAACGCTGAAAACACCAAGCCCCAAAGAATTCTCTTGGAAGTAAAGTCCATTAGATTTACCGGCCCTGCGCTCCTTTCATGGAGTGTTTTCTTTATACAATAGACCGAGGATGGTCAGAATGACCGATAAAAGGACTATACCGTGAAAAATCAATGAGGAAACGAGATTTCGGCCAGTGTTTTGATAAGGGATAAACGGGACGGCCGATATCAGGATCAAGCCCGCGAATGGTAAGAGTATGCCTGCAATCAATGGGTCCATGTGAATCAACATGAACTGTACACCCACAAAGATCCATGGCGCTTTTACGTTTTCCTGGGGGATTCCCTGGGGGTTTGCCGGTTCTTGTAATGGGGCGTCCCAGTAGACTGATATGAGTAATGATAACGCCAATAGCGCCAGGGCCGCTACAGATTCCTTTGCTATTAGATCAGGGACCGCCTTGATCCTGGTGTACCCCCTGGGGGATCCGGATAACATTTTCTTCCTATTATTGTGGGCTGGGTTGGTCATTTGCGCAGATGGCCGGTTTTTTTGTTATAAACATCTTGATTCCAGATTATGGTCCCAGATGACTCCCTATGATGGTTTCAATCTTCAGGGCGAACTGACGTAAGGTATTTGTCGCAGTGAACGCAAAATTCCTCAACCACCACATTAAGGGGGCGTCCTGAGTCATTTGCCACTTTTCTTAGGGTTCTCCACAGTTCATCCAGCTCTGAAAAGGTGTCTTCAGTGAGGGTCGTCACCAGGGTATTGCCGCAAGAGCAGTGCCTGTACATCATCGTATAGGGTTTACCCATAACGTCGGAGCAATCCTCGAATACATGGGCCTTTGGAACGGTCCTTTCAATGTACTGGCCAATATCCTGAAATATCTGGGAACACGTCCTGCATTTTTTTGGAAATAAAGTATCACAGTTATTCAATTTGGATAAGGCTTTGCAAAATCTGGCAAGTCTGGGATCTAATCCTGTGTTCGCGCTTCCATTAGTCATATGATACACTTTCTATCCCGATAATAGCATGCGAACCAATCATGATCCCAATGTTCGGGTTATCGGCGCCAAATTCGCCCTTGAGACTCATGGGCCGGTATTACTGAAAGGCTACATAATGTATAATGGGTAAGTAATACCCAGTCAAGTCTCAAAAGATCCAAAACCGGGCGCCTTCTCTAAAAACAGAGGGTTGATCAATCCTTTACCACTCTGAAACCCACTGTTCCATAATATCCCCGCGGGCCGGCCTTATGCCTGTTCCGGATCCTTTTTGACGCCTCAGCGCCGGCCCAAGAGCCGCCTCTTATTTCCTTCATCTCGCCAAGTTTGGGGCCTTGGGGATTGTTATCCTCTCCTGATTTGTAATAATCCGGACTGTACCAGTCAAGGCACCATTCCCATACATTTCCCACAATCCCTCTTACACCAAGTTTTCCAGGGAATGACATTCTCACATCAACGCTACCTTTTCTGGCAAGGATTGAAAGATAATCACCAGGTGGATCCGGAGTTGAAAGCAGGGCCAGTTTTTCCCATTCGGCCGCAGTGGGAAGTCGGCCTCCGGTCCATAT
>CAZFJT010000573.1:0-2916 GCA_964519135.1 uncultured Syntrophales bacterium
ATATCATATTTTTCGATTTTGTACCCGCGCGATATCGCGTATGATTGTAACTCCTCAGTAATTGGGGGCGCGGCATTGAGCCTGTTAGCGCGATATCCGATTGGCTGTGTTTTAAATTCGCAAGCTCAACAATATTCGCTCATGGGACTCCGGCCGCCCGGTTCGGCTCACGCTACTTCAATTCCCAGATTCTCTCCTGCCTACAGCCAACAACTGAGGGATTACAATCCGGCTTGGTTTAATCTTTTGGGATTCTGGTTTCCAAGGCAACCTTAATTTTTTCCTTGAGTTCAGTAAGATCAGAGCTCTTAACCACATAATAATCAGCGGCCACAGCCTTAAGGTCCACCTTGAAGCTTGAATATGCTGAATTGAGTATCACAGGCATGTCGTAGCTCTTTTTACGTATCTCCTGTAAAATGTCCAATCCACTGCATTCACGCATCTTGATATCAAGAATTATACAATCCGGATTCTCCTTATCCAGTTGCTCAAGAAGCTCTGTTCCGTCGGCAAGGGTGGCCACTTCATAACCCTCGTCCTCCAGTTCCATTGCGTAAAGCTTTCGGATACCTTCTTCATCATCCACTATCATTATCTTTGCCATAGCCAGGCCTCCAAGGAGCGGGTCAGAGTCTATTTCCCGAACCAACGCTCCACCAGATATGGTTTAGTCTTTTCAAACTGAATGCACTGATCCTCTATATACTCTTCCACTTGATGGGTGTTCATGGGTTCGGTTTCCACGACAAATGAAAGGGTCTTTCCGAAAAATATGGGCTTTAGGGCCTCAACCAGTTGGGCGTCGGAAGCTGTCTGATTTTTGAATGAACATGCAAAATCATAGAGTATCTTAGCCCACAATTCAGTTGGGAATTCAAAGCCGTTTCTTGGTAAACTAGCCACTTCATTAAGCTTATCAAGATTCTCAGCCCTGAGTGTGTTGGCCAACAAGGTCCCGTGGTCTTTTAGTGCGCCTATAAAGCCGTTCCAGAGTTTGTCCTGATCAACCACCACATTCGGCGGGACCTCAACCTCACTCAAACCAAAGCCGTGAATAGCTGTGGGCCTACTCCATTTAACGTCCTTCCAGAAGTCCTGATATTGCTTCATCATCTCCATTAAGGTGGTCACCACATCACTGAAAATATCGTCTCTCACATAGTCTATATTTACGGTTTCGTGGACCCTGGGGCCACCCATAAATGACTGAATCACACCGGCGTGGTGGCGGATAGCGGTTGTGGACATCCACATATCCACACCAAAATTAGACACAGGTTCGATCCACCCCTTCCATTCACTGAAGATCTTTGCCATCTTGTTTGAAAAGCCGTACTCTCCGCCCACCGGCTGTCTGACCCTTCGACCATAAAGCGTTCTGGTCAGGGGATACGCGATATTATTGGTCAAAGGACCTTCGTATTTATGCCTCACGTATAGGGGGGCCACAAAGTCCGACCCTTCCAGCAGCGGCTCAACCAAGTTTCTGATCCATCTGGGGGTGACGCTCTTTAGATCCGCGTCCAAAATTACCACAGCTTCCGCGGATAATTCCAAAGCCTTATTTATGAGGTTTCGGATATTGTTTCCCTTTCCTGTAATTCCTTCAGGTGTTGATAGATATATTTTCGGCTGCTTTGTGGACAATGACAGAAAAGTCTCTTTTGTCCCGTCCTGAGAATTGTTGTCACAATTGATAATGACCGACGATTTTCCTTGAAAGTATCTGGTGAGAGCCATATCCGCCTGCTTCACAGGAATGGGTAGCCTCTTAGCTTCATTGTAAGATGGTATTCCCACGACAACTTGTGCGGCTGCCACATCATTTGGGTTTTCCTCGATATAATTCATGGAGTTCCCTGCTTGAATTTGATTGCTGGTTTTTTCCGGACAATTTGAAATTCTAACACAGCTTGGTCATTTGTTGAAAGAGAGTTCATCCAAACAGTGGCAATTGTATGGGTCCAACTATTGCGGCGCCTGATTTTTGTAGTATTGTGGGCCCGATATTTGCAATACTTTGTCCATTGTAGTCAATGGCTGAACATTGCCTGGTCACAAAAAAAATATTACAAGTGATCACATAAACCCTCGTCAATTATCCGGAGATTCTTTTGAACAAAGAAAAGATTAAATCCATTGTAGAAGGTCTTATTTTTGCCGTCTCCGAACCTGTGAGCGTTAATGAGATACTCAAGGTGATGGATGGGGTGGAGGCTGGGGAAGTGGAGTCGGTAATTTCAGAGCTGGAACAGGATTACCGGACTAGGAATAGAGGGTTCCGATTGGAGCGTGTGGCTGGTGGCGCACAATTCAGGACATTGTCGGATATTGCCCCCTATGTAAGGGAAATCAGGAAGCTGAAACCGGCCAGATTGAGCAGAGCCGCATTGGAAACCCTTGCGATCATAGCTTATAATCAGCCTGTAACAAGGAGCGGTATTGAACAAATCAGGGGTGTGGAAAGCTCCGGAACCCTGAGAAGCCTCTTGGAAAGGGAACTTGTGGAGGTTGTGGGAAAGAAGGACATACCAGGGAGGCCATTACTCTATGGAACCACCAAGAGATTCCTTGAGGTGTTTGGCCTTAATGATCTGGCTTCCCTGCCGCAACTCAAAGATATTGAGGAAATTGAGGAGATTTTCAAGGATGAATTGGAGAAAGATGGGACTCTCCAAAATCCGGAAGCCGATGACGGGGATTAAGCGCAATTCCGCTTATTTCAAAAATTCTTTTTACTTTCCTGAAAACTATTGGCGCAGCCTGCCTCATTTTTTTGGGTAATTGTCGTGCACGCGTTTTTATAGCGGATACAAGACATATAGCAGTTCTCAGAATTAAACGCGAAATGGCTTATTAAAATTTTTCCTTAATAAACAGCTTCTGGCGCCTACCCTGCGCTTCGCGCTAGGT
>CAZFJT010000574.1:0-2915 GCA_964519135.1 uncultured Syntrophales bacterium
CTCATTACCGACTGGAAGAAAAAATATACCGAATGATGCCATTATTCTGGAAATCCCGGCGCAGATGGAGCTGATGTCACGCTTTCCTGTTCCATGGACGCGCATGGGTAAGAACAATAGTCTGCGCTGAAATAGGCTGAGGGTCTGTGATTTCCACTATCCTTAACGCCTCCGAAAGGCATTGACGAGCTTGCGCCTGTTGTGGTTCTGTTCCAATTGATTATCCCTGCTTTGACTTCTACACAAAACCTATCCCAAAGCTCCCTGCTGTCAGAAAACAAACCTGCTGATAGACCAAACGCGGTATTATTAGTTTCTTTTAGGGCTGAGTCAAAATCCCGCGCCCTGATCACCTGAAGCAAAGGGCCGAATATCTCCTGGTCCGGCCGATGGCTCGCATCCGTCATATCGATTATTCCTGGAGTCAACATGGCCCTGGATCGATCCAATCTCTTGCATTCAATCAAGGGTTTTCCACCCAACGCAATAAGCTCTTCATAGGCCTGAATTACCTTATCAGCGGCCTCCACTGATATCAGGGGCCCCATGAAAGGTTCAGGATCATCATTCCACGCCCCGACCCTTATCCTTGGGATAATATCCAAAATAGGTTCAAGGAATCCTTCTCCCTGTGAGCCTGAAGGTATTATCAGCCTCCTTGCGCACGTACACCTTTGGCCTGAGGATATGAAGGCTGATTGGGCTATTAGGCCCGCCATTGGATATGGATCCTTGACCTGGAACATAACCGCGGGATTGTTACCGCCCATCTCCAAGGCCAGTATCTTACCGGTATTGCCCGCTTGGGCCCTGTGAATGGCCTTGCCCACTTTTGCGCTTCCAGTGAAAAACAATCCGTCTATCCCGTCATCAGCGGCAAGGAGGGCGCCTACCTTGGAACCTCCCTGGACCAGATTGAGAGCGCCTCCAGGTAGCCCGGCCTCCTCCCATAATTCCATTGTAAGCTCCCCTACCATTGGCGTGAGCTCACTGGGTTTGAACACTACAGTATTTCCGGCAAGAAGGGCCGGAACAATATGACCATTGGGCAAGTGTCCAGGAAAGTTGAACGGCCCAAAAACAGAAACAACCCCATGGGGCCTGAACCTGGTAACCCCGGTCCATTGATCAGAGCTGATCTTGATCGGTTTACACCTTTCCTCAAAGGCCTTGACGGATATATCCACCTTTGCGGCCATTGAATCCACTTCTGAGAGGGCCTCCCATTTGGGTTTACCCACCTCCTTGGAGATAGCGTTTGCCAGCCTATTCTTGTTTGTTATCAATACTTCCTTGTAATTATTAAGCAACTCAACCTTGGCGCCATAATTGTACAGGGACCATTCCCTGAATGTGGCTCGACAGCCGTTAACAGCCTCCTGGACCTCTGTTTCAGTGGCCTCATGGCCTTGCCATACAATGCCGCGTGTCGCGGGATCAAAGGAAGTAAGCTCCTGGCCTTTGCTCACCACCCAGTTTCCGTTGACATAGGCGGATCCCCGTCCCACCATTCATCCTCCACTTCTCTGGGCTTGGCTTTAAGCGGTGAATAAACAACCTCATCACCAGGCCCGATCTCCAGGGCCTCGGCAATGTCCTGTGTAATTCCGATCTCAGTTTTTCCCAGATTGACTATTTTCCCTGAACAGGCCCTGAAGTTCTCAAATTCCGTATTAATGAGCAATTGGTATGCACCGGCGCCCTCTGGGATTATCTTGCCGATTTTGGCCTTTTGGCTTTCATTCACGACTCTGACACGATCGGCCCTGCAACCTATTACAGGACCACCTTCGAATATGTCCACCATACCCTGGAACCTCATCCCCTCACTCTTGAGCATTTTAAGGGCGGGCTCGGTGTCCTTGTGAACCTTTCCAATAACCTCCTGGGCCGATTTTGGCAAAAGGGGCGCATATATGGGGATTTCAGGGAGCAGCTCGGATATGAACCTTTTATCTTTAAGACTCATATAATCCGCGACCGGAAAGTCCAAATCAAAAAAATGCTTACCTAGGGCTTCCCAGAACGGGGACCTGCCAGTTTGATCCACCACCCCTCGCATCTCTGCTATCACATTACGTTCAAACCTCAGCGGATAATTGGCTATGAACAGGAACCTGAACAATGAGAGCAGCCTGCCCGCCCCTTTTTTACGAGAATCCGGCGCGAGGAAAAGTGACCCGATCTCAGTGGGCCCGTTGTGCTCCTTTACAAGGTGAAGGGTCATTATCTCCTTGCGTATTCCAAGGCTCAAGGACTCATGGCGTCTCTTTTCAAGTCTGTACGCGTAAAAAGGCTCAAAACCTCCCACTTTGGATACTATCGCGCTTGTTCCCACCACCCGGCCTTTTTCCATATCCTCCATCACAAAGAAATAGAGCTCTCCACCAGGTTTAACTGGCGCCATTGAAAAGGACCGGCTAGATTCCAAAATCCTTTGTGAAAGAAGCTCCTGGTCCTTTGGCAAAGAAGTCAGACCAAAGCCGGCCATTTGCGCGAGCTCCAACAGTGATTTCAAATCATTCTCATCAACAGGCCTGATCCTAATCATTGGTCATTCCATGAAAGTTCCGAGCGCATTTCAATGATAACCCTTTCTACTATCACAAGGGCGGTGTCTATCATGTCGGTTGTCAAAGCGCCGACAGGTAAAAGGAATCTGACCCTTGTTGGGTCCGACCCACAATAAAAGGCGATAACACCCTCTGAATAAAGTCTTTGAAGGAATTCCTTTGTGGTCTCCAGGCTCCCATCAAAAACCGAGAACCCGACCATTGCGCCAATACCGTATGGGCCGGAGATCGCTCCATTTGTACCCTGTCTGATCATCTCCAATCTACTGACAATATAATCATGGAGTTTATTGATCCTGCCTCCTTCTCCAAAATATCCACCCCTCAGCAATCCCCTGACGA
>CAZFJT010000575.1:0-2913 GCA_964519135.1 uncultured Syntrophales bacterium
GATTCTTCCTTCACTAGCCAGTCGCGCTAGATTTACCCAGAAAGACGGAACAACATCAAGGGCATAATAATTGCGCGCAGCTGTAATGAAGACATTGGCGTCCAGCAAGTAAAATGCTTCCGCCACTGTCACACCCCATGAAATCCCAGCGAATCGGCATATCGCTCAAAAGACTTACCATTTAATCCTGTTAGTCGATAAGCGTCTTGATACGATACCTTGCCGGACATGAGCGCTAGAATGACATTAGTTGCGAATAGCTTACCAACGCGCATGTTTTGCAATGTCGACTGTTTTATTGGCTTCTGTCCACTTGCGCCACGGTCCCGACTCGCTCGAGCTCTATATTCCTTATAGAAATTCAAAAACTCTTGCCTGGATATCAACTTAAGATCGAGCGCCCGACGTGCGGCTACTATCTCACTCACCTTGAATCGCAGAGCGCAATCTTTAAATGGCTTTTCAGACTTTGAAATTATTTGCCAGGCTTCCTTTAGTAAATGAGAAGGGACCAAGAACTCTGCCGCTGCCTTGTCACATGCTCGCTCCACAGGGTCATCCGCAGCTCGGACCTCCCGGAGGTCAAATGCCGCGCTTTTACCAATGCAGATGTGCGCCAACTCATGAGAAAGAGTAAACATCTGAGCTGCCTTAGCATCAGCGCCATTTACAAAAGTCAGGGGAGCATATTCATCAACCAATACAAAACCGCGAAATTCAGAAACATTGAGTTTTCGATGCGTATTGTTGCCAACAACACTGTTGATAACGACAATCACACCTGCGCGCTCCATCGCTTTTCTAAGAAATCGCCATGCATCTTCCCAAGTTTTGTGTTCTGCAGCCCAATTCTCCTTGATTTCCAGTGCAATCCTCATACTAGCGGCAAGCTCTAACTCATCACCAATACCTGAAAAAGATCCCACAAATTTTAGGGGTTCTTGTCCTGTGTCTATCAGGAAGTCTCTCAACCACAACTGCCGCCGCTGCATGCTATAGACAGTATCAAGAAAGTCGGGGCTCGGACTTGGTTTTTGCTTAGGACGAACAGTCCTATACAGTGGTAAAGGTGGCTCCTCGATGGGAGGCTCCTTGAGAAATAAATAACCAAATGGAACAGACGTTTTTTGTGCAAACTCCTCCAACTGTGTTAGTGTGGGTTTGCGTTCACCAGATATCCATTGGTTTATTTTAGCGAAATTGGGTTCCAAGTCAGAAGCCGTTTTTCCGGCCCGGCGTAAAGCCCAATCAAGAATTTCAGTATTTACTGCAACTCTCATCATGGCAACCTTTCAATTATAAAAAAGTGTGTTTAGGTTGCATCTATGTAGACTCACTTCCCTTTATTCCTATAATACATAGAGGTTAGAAATATCTCAAACGTTTCCAGGCCGCGAATATTTCTTGCAGTTGTTTTTGGCATATTGGTAGATTTTCTTTGTAAACATTTAAGCAGCAGAGCCATTCTTGCCACTTAAAGGATTTCTACTGTTCAAATGACTGGAAATTCCGGTGTTGAGCGCATATGGGCTCATTCACCCGCAACACGGGCTCAGTGTAACATAAGCCCGCCTATCGTAATTAAAAAAATAGAAATGCTTGGTGTTCTTAGCAAATGGACTTTTTTGTCTTAATCTGTTCTATGGTAGTCTTAGATACACAACGATTAATGATATAAAATCCCAATCCAACTTGTGAGAGCGAGGAGCTTAATGGTGTCGCCCGCCAGGAAAGGAGTTCAGAATATTTCATATCAGAAATGGTTATATGGGGGTTTATTTAGTATTTGATTCAAAGAACCACCAATTCAGCATTATTTTTCATTGAATATCGACTTAATATTACAGCTACTTTATTATACCAGGGTAGGAGAAAAATGAAGACTTTCACACCTGAAGACCTGGCCATAGCCAATGGCGAGAATGATAAGCCCACTTATGTCTCTGTTAAGGGAAAAGTATACGACTTATCCGAAAGCAAGAAATGGATAAAAGGCCGACACATGAAAAGGCATCAGGCCGGCTGTGACCTGACTTCCGACCTGTCGGCCGCTCCCCATGGCCCGGATGTGCTGGACCGCTTCCCTCTAATAGGCGAGGTTGCGCCCGCTGAAAACGCCGCCTATTCAGGTATTCGCGCAAAGATAGAGGGACTGCTGGATAAATATCCTTTCTTCAGAAGGCATCCCCATCCAGCCCTTGTACATTTTCCAGTGGCTTTGTTTCTTGTGGCCGCGATATTTGAGGTAATCGCCATTTACTTTGGATCCGAGCGCACTGAATGGGCCGCGATGTGTTGCGCTCTTGCCGCCGCTGTTTCTATGCCTCCTGTTATTGTTACCGGCTATTTTGCCTGGTGGATCAATTATGATTGCGGAAAATCCAAGATAATTTTCTACAAGAGGATCCTAGGGTGGTTAACTCTAATAGTGGCCATTATAGCCATGGTTATCAGGTATGGCGTCCAGGACCCATTGAACCTCAATGAGCCATTTGTCCTATTGTACATGGGCTGCCTGATCGCTTTGGCTGTTTTAGCGTCTATAGTGGGCTTTTTGGGAGGCAAGCTAAGTTTCCCCTATTGATGGAAACCCGTTTAGCACATTAAACATGGAGGTCCCCATTGACTGAGGATTCAGGCGCCGCCGGCGCTCAGAAGGGCACTTCACCAGTTGATAAACTAAAACTCCTTTTTGGCTTGTCAAGGACCCCCCATGGCGCACTGGATCTTGCCACTCCGGCCATGGCAGCTCTACTGGTCCTTGGCCATTTCCCGGACGCATGGATCATTATTCTAGGTCTAATTACCGCTTTTGCAGGTTATACAGCGGTGTACGCGCTTAATGATCTGGTTGATTATAAAATTGACCAAAAGAGGCTGGCGTTAAGTGATCATGAAAAGGATTTCCATCAT
>CAZFJT010000576.1:0-2900 GCA_964519135.1 uncultured Syntrophales bacterium
GAGGCAAACGGATTCAAGACCCGGCAAGAGTTTAGAGTTCCGCCACAATCCGGCGAACCTGCATTAAGTTACAGTGGAAGCCCATCACAAGGTTTAGGGGTTGATGAGCCAGAACCGGAATCCAAGGCAAAAGGGCAATTGTCAACACGTGGACAGGCTGCCCCAGAACCGCTAAAGTCATCGAGTCTTGGGGATTCATGGTCACAGGATAAAGAAACCCGAAAGATGGCTTTTTCACAGTCCCATGATCCTATTCCAATAGCGGTTGAGTTACTCGGCCCATCAGGGCCTTTGCCTGAGAAATTGGTTCTTGTTCCCTATGGAGACTTTAAATCAAAATATAAGCTGATAGTCCGGCGTGGCCATGACCACATTGGATATTCGCGAATCCCTGAAACAGGAGAAGTTGACGGAGTAGCGCGTCGGTCCGGAAGGGCAGGCCTTGAAAAGGCGCTGAATATAGTAATTCAAATTAATAGAAACAAAGACGGCTATCAAGCGCTTGGAAAACTTACCGCAAACGGGTCGGAGCTAGCGGTTGTTGAGAGATACGGAATAGGGGCCGATGATCTCAATGTGGGAATTAACAAGGTCTTGGGGGATTTATTGACAAACTTTGAAAGATCAAGGAAGAAACCCGCGAAGAATCCTCCTTCTACATCTTACCCTTAAGGGTCAATCCGAGCATGGCAAAACTCAAGGCAAACAAAACCAACAGAGTCACCCAGGAAATAAGGTTAAAGATCAGTCCATTTCTATAATCTCCCATTAATTCGCGATCATTTACCAAAAGGAACATAAAAGTCAAAACAATGGGAAGTGAAAGACCGTTGAGAACCTGGGAGATGTACATGATCGGAATAAGGGGCAGGTTAGGTATTAGCATGAAAACACCGGAGTTAATGACCATAAAGCAATATAGGCCGTAGAACTGAGGCGCCTCAGGGAATTTTTTGTCCAGGCTGGATTCCCATCCAAAGGCCTCACAAACAGTGTAAGCTGTGGACAAGGGAATAATGGAAGCTGCAAACATGGACGCGTTAAACAAGCCAAACGCGAATAGCCATTTACTGTACTCGCCCGCCAGTGGGGCAAGCGCCATGGCGGCTTCCTCGGCTGTCTCGATAGTGACTCCCGCCTTGAACAGGGTGGCCGCGCAAGCGAGTATTATAAAAAAGGCGACCAGGTTTACCACTATAGACCCTGCTACCACGTCAACTCTGGCCGCCTTGAGATCCCTTAACCCAAGACCCTTTTCAACCATGGAGGCCTGAAGGTAGAACAGCATCCAAGGAGATATGGTGGTTCCAATAAGCGCGACCAGCATGACCAGATATGATCTTTCCGCTGAAACCTGTACATTGACCATGGAGTTGAAAACTTCTCCCCAGTCCGGATCAACAAGTATTCCGGCGACAATATAGGAGATGTAAAAAACGCAGGCTGTAAGAAAAACCTTTTCCACTGATCCATAGGTGCCTTTTACCACTATCCAAAGAAGAAGCATCATACATATGGGAATGCTCACGTATCTGGATACCCCGAATATCTCCAATGCGGCCGCGATACCAGCAAAGTTGGCCAATGATGTGCCCATGTTAGTGATAATCAATAGGCTCATCGTATAGAACGCCGCCTTGACGCCGTACCTCTCGCGAATCAGATCCGACAACCCCTTGCCTGTAACCACGGCCATCCTTGCGCCAATCTCCTGGATCACTATCAGCACAAAGGTTATTGGGATAAGAGTCCAAAGTATCGAGAAGCCGAATTCCGAGCCGGCCAAGGAATAAGTGGCAATACCACCCGCGTCATTATCAACGCTTGAAGTGATCAGACCCGGGCCCATAAGTATAATGATAGCCCATATGGCCCTCACCCTTCCGCGCCAAAAAGAAACAGGCGCCAATACTTCTATGTTTTTATTTTCTTCACTCAAGCGGTACGCCTCATCATCTTCCCAGATACGGAGCCAGAATCTCCAATAGTGTCTTGAATCTTATCACCCCTTTGATACGGTTTTCCTCGTCAACAACAGGAAGGGCCCTGAACCCATATTTTGCAAACAATCCAGCGAGCTTTTCCGCGGAATCCTGCAAGTGGGCGGTAACCAGTCTAGGGGTCATAATCCTCTCAATGGGAGTAAATATCTCATTTGAAAGCAAGTCCTTTAGGCTCGAAACACCCAGAAGATGTCCCTCATTGTCAACCACATACGCATAATAAATAGCGTCAATTTCATTGGCGGATTTTCGTATATCAGCAAGCACATCAACAATAGGTTTATCAGGGTTGGTTGTGATGAACTGAGTTGTCATCAAACCTCCGGCCTCATCCTCTTCATGTTGCAAGAGGTCCTTGACAGTGTCGCCGTAATCATCATCCAACTTGTTAAAGATAGTATTTACAGTCTCCTGGGGGAGATCCGCAATCAGATCCGCGGCCTCGTCAGGAGACATCTCCTCTATGATGTCCGCTGCCTTGTCAGGATCCAGGGTTCTTATGATGGACACCTGGACTTTTGGATCCATCTCCTCTATTGCCTCGGCAATTACTTCTTCGCTCATGGAAGCAACCACTGCGGCCCTTTCGTGCACATCCATGTCTTCCATGATATCCGCAAGGTCGGCCGGGTGGAGGGACGCAAGTCTTTCCTGGGTTATTTGAAGTCTTAATCTATCAGGGTCAGCCAATGGTTCCGCGTAATGCCAGGCTATGAAACGATTCTGGATAGGATAATCAAAAAACCAGAGGAGAAATCTTGTTACCACCCTCTCGCAACCTAAGCGCCTAAGTATGCCCCGCAAGCCAACATCCAGGTGTACAAGGAGCAGCTTCCCGTCTCCAAGGAGAAACTGAATATCATTAACCCTCAACACTTTTGCGCCATTGACGTCCAC
>CAZFJT010000577.1:0-2899 GCA_964519135.1 uncultured Syntrophales bacterium
GCGCTCTAAAATGATTTGCCCATATTCGGGAATCAAAAAGCAAGTGGATCAAGAATGTCTCTGGACCCAAATATGGACCGTTATTGGCAAATGTCCATTAATCTAACAGCAAGGAGATCCAATGTGTGAACAATCGGCGCCAAAAAAGACATCCGGCCCATCAGGGGTATCCCTAACAGGAGTATCTCTCTTGGTCGTAATATGCATGATTTGGGGCGGAAATATGGTGACCATAAAATTCAGTAACGCCGGGGTTCCTCCCATAATCGCAGCGGCCCTAAGATCATTTGTGGCTTCTATGCTTGTTTTACTGGTGGCTTTGATGCGCGGGGAAAGGGTCTTTTTTGAAAGAGGCCGCATTGTTCCAGCTATGATATTGGGTACATTGTTTGGTTTGGACTTTTTGTTCGTTTATTGGGGCGCTTCTTTCACAGACGCGTCAAGGGCGATAATATTTCTGTACACCCAGCCTTTATGGTCCGCCCTGGCCGCGCATTTTTTTCTAAAAGACGATCAACTGAATACCGGTAAAATCATTGGCTTGTTGATAGCGTTCGCGGGTATGGCCTCTGTTTTCATGTCCAAATCGTCCACAGGAAGTCAATCCCACTGGATTGGGGATCTCATGGAGATTATGGCTGCAATATTCTGGGCTTCAACAACCATAATGGTTAAGCGCTTTTCACTTTTAAAGTCGACAACCCATTACCAGAGCCTTTTCGCGCAGCTCTTCTTTTCGCTGCCTGTCCTAGTATTTGCGGCTATTCTCATAGATTGGGGAAAACCGATAAATTTAAATGAAACCGTATTGATAGCCCTTTTTTACCAATGTATTGTTGTGGCTGTTTTCAGTTATCTCCTATGGTTCTGGATGATACACAGATACGCGGTGAGCGCGCTCACTTCGTTCACATTCCTGGTTCCGATCTTTGGCGTAGTTTTCAGCGGGCTGATATTAGGCGAGACTTTGACAACAAGACTTATTGTGGGATTGGTTCTTGTGGCCTTTGGAATATATATGGTCAATAGGCAAAGGGGTTAGGTCAAATTCAGGCTTTAGAGCGGTGTTTTTGCCGGTCTTTGGATTATATGCGTAAGTAGCGGGCTGTTATTCTGAAATTTGCTATATTTAGATTGAGTTGTGTCTTATGGGACTCTTATTGTAATGCTTTTAAATGGAGAAAAATGCAATAATTAATAGGAATATGGAACTAAATATCTATATTAAGCTCTAATAAATAAGCCAATAGTCTTGATAAATATAGTAAAATTGTGTATAGCAATTTCCTGGTAACGAGAAAAATCTCGAAATATTCGCGGCTGTAGGCTGAGGAGATTCCAATTGAAGTCTCTGTCCTCTAAAACCAAAAGGACTAAAAACCCTTTTAGGGAGCATTATAACAGACCAGCGTTCCAACCCCACAAGAGTTCTCTTGTAACAGGAATCGTCAGATTCATCTTATTGCTTTTCATAGGGATTGCGGCCGGAGGCCTGGGAGTGGCTTGCCAGGGCTATTTGTTTTTTACCCATGATCTCCCGAGCATTGAAACATTGGAAGACTATTCTCCTCCAGTTGTGACTCAATTTTACTCTGACAATGACATTCTAATAGGGGAATTTTCTTCTGAGAGAAGGTTTGTCAAGCCCATAGAAGAGATCCCGGTGATGCTGCAAAACGCCTTTATAGCTGCTGAGGACAAAAATTTTTGGAAACATAAGGGCTTTGACCTAAAGGCCATTGTCAGGGCCTTAAAGGACAATCTCACTTCACCATCGGTTTCAGGGGGCGCAAGCACCATAACCCAGCAGGTGGCACGGGCGTTCTTGCTTTACAAGAAAAGGGAGTACAGAAGGAAGATCAGAGAGCTGATCCTGGCAAGACGGATAGAGGACGCGTTTGAAAAGAATTATATTTTATACCTTTATCTGAACCAGATATATCTGGGCAGCGGCGCCTACGGAGTAGAGGCTGCGGCCACCAGTTATTTCGGGAAGTCGGTGAAAGACCTGACCCTTAGCGAATGCGCCATACTTGCGGGATTACCGAAGGCGCCGTCAAAATATTCCCCAAAACAGGATATGGAGGGTTGTCTTAAGAGGCGCAACTATGTTCTAAAGAGGATGTTGGAAGATAATTATATAAATAAGTCCCAATATGAACAGGCCAAATCAGAAACCCCGCAGTTGGTTACAAGGATCAATCCGTATCTGGAGGCCGCGCCCGATTTCACTGAGCACGTGAGGCGTTACATTGTGGAAAAGTACGGGGAAGACGCTCTATACAAGGACGGCCTGAAGGTTTACACAACGGTGGATCTGAAATTGACAGCTGAAGGTGAGGAATCAATTAAAAAAGGACTTGAAGAGGTTGATCACCGTCAGGGTTACCGTGGACCCATAAAGACTCAGAACGCTCAAGGGGTCATGGAGTTTCTCGCTAAAAAGACAAAGGCCATGTCCGAACCTCTGCGATTTGGAGATATAACTGAAGGAGTTATTACCGACATAGACCAAAATCATATATATGTGCGCATGGGATCGTACTATAAGAATGGCGCAAGACGGGATTATGTGGGCCAAATAAGGATTGATCCGGACCCCGACTGGTGGATACGAAAGCCTTATGTCAGGGCGGACATGCGCACAAGGACCTTTGTCCAGGGAGACCTGCCGTTTCAGGTTGGTGACGTGATTCTTGTTAGATTGATAGATCCAAATGTGAAACGCAGGCAAATGTATTTGGAGAAATACGGCAAAGACGATCCCAAAATGAGAAATTACAAAAAATTCACTGAAGAAATGGTGAAGTATTTCCCATTGGAGATCGAGCAAACTCCCGTGGTCCAGGCTGCGTTAATGCTCAGGGAGAACAGAACCGGATATGTCAGGGTATTGTTG
>CAZFJT010000578.1:0-2897 GCA_964519135.1 uncultured Syntrophales bacterium
AACCCGCGACCCTCAGCTTGGAAGGCTGATGCTCTACCAATTGAGCTATTCCCGCATATTACCTTCAACCGACAATCACACCAGGATCATCACTTGATGGTGGAGGGGGGAGGATTCGAACCTCCGAAGTCTGAGACAACAGATTTACAGTCTGCCCCCTTTGGCCGCTCGGGAACCCCTCCTGCCTGGAGCCGGCGATGGGACTTGAACCCGCAACCTGCTGATTACAAATCAGCTGCTCTACCGGTTGAGCTACGCCGGCAAACGCTCCCTTTATAAAAGTGTTGTTTTTATCATCTACAGTTAAGAGTGTCAAGCAAAATAATTTTGGATCGATCTCAACCTTGACATAAAGATCCGAATATGTCTTTAATATAAAGTTAACTGTTTTATCAAATCGGAACAATAACGGTCTTACAGCAATATTTTACCAAGATGGTTATTGGCGCTCCATAAGAAATACGAATCAAGAGGTTAATGGCATGTCATTCCCTGATGTGGATACTCAGATGAAAATGATTTTGCGAGGCGTTGAAGAGATAATTCATGAAGAAGAGCTTCGAGGGAGACTCAAAAAGAGTTTGGAAACCGGTGTGGCGCTAAGGATCAAATTGGGTGTGGACCCCACTGCCTCCGATATTCATCTCGGGCATATGGTGACCATTAGAAAGCTTAAGCATTTTCAAGACATGGGCCACACTTCCATATTTCTTATCGGAGACTTCACTGCAAGAGTAGGGGATCCGACTGAAAGAACAGAGGGTCGGGCGAGACTAACAAAGGAGCAAGTTTTGGAACACGCCAAAACTTTCAAGGATCAGGTCTTTAAGATTCTCGACCGGGAAAAGACAGAGATAAGGAATAATGGAGAATGGTTTGACGATATGGGGTTTGAGGATTGCCTTGATCTCGCCTACAGATCCACAGTCGCCAGGATGTTGGAGAGAAATGATTTTGAGACCAGGTACAGATCCGGAGCTCCAATATCCATTACAGAATTCTTATATCCATTAATGCAGGGCTACGATTCTGTGGCTTTGAAATGCGATGTTGAACTTGGAGGAACAGATCAGAAATTCAATCTCCTTGAGGGCAGGAACCTGCAGATCCAGCATAATCAGGCGCCCCAAATAGTAATGATGACACCTTTGATCGAAGGCCTAGACGGATCAAAAAAGATGAGTAAAACAAGTGGCAATTATGTAGCTGTGGATGATCCACCTGAAGAGATGTTCGGCAAGACCATGTCCATAAAAGATGATCTTATCATAAAATATTTTACACTCCTAACAGATGTGGACGAAAAGGAAATACGTGTTTATGAGGATGCGTTAAGTAACATAGAAGCCCACATGCAACCTGATGATCCCCTTCATCCCATGAGGATCAAAAAGGCCTTGGCTAGGAGCATAGTAACAGAGTACCATGACCCTCAAGCTGCAAAAACAGGGGAAGAGCATTTTGAGAAGGTTGTGCAACGCAAGCAAATACCCGATGAATTTCCTATGCGGACTTATCAGGTTGAGAAAATTCAAGCCACTGAGTTGGTAACCACCTGCTCAGGTATCTCCAGCAGTGAGGCAAGGCGATTAATTTCCCAGGGAGGAGTTAAGATAGATGGAGAGAAAATAGGAGATCCAGGTCAGGAAATTTCTCTAAACAAAAATGGTCGGATCTTACAGGTAGGGAAAAGGAAATTTTTCAAGGTTCAAAAGGAATAGTACGCCGGGTAGAACGCAATCGATTAAGAAAAATAATGACAAATCATTCATCTTGCTATACAGTGCTCGACTCATGTTATAATGAAATGTTTGCGGAGAGGGTGTATGTTTTCTGACAGAATTCGGTTTGTGGCTCTGCTGGCCATTTTTTTCCTGATTACCATACCATCTTTTTCAGAGGCTGGGTGATGCGGGACCATAGCCTCCTGGGCAGGAGGTTGGAGTATGCCTACAACTTCTTTTTCCAATTATGGTTATCGTGGAAATGGTAACTCGTACAATAACCGTAACTCCTATTACTATCAGAATACTAATCAAAAACGACGGACTTACAAACGTAAGCCGATTGATAATAACACAGAGTCCAAAAGAGCCAAGAGCGATGATCAGTGGAGAGCCGTTACTAACTCCAGTAATAATAAACTGAAAAAACAAGCAAATGATCTTTCTTTAAACAGGCGTAGGATAGGCGCGGCGTCAACCACCTTTGGCACGAACTTGTGGTAATCAATTTTAAGTCCATAAAACATTTACCAACAAGAAGTGAATGGTTTATTGACCAAAGAGCGCAAAGTAAATGATATCTGTTGAAATTTGGATAAATGGTTAAAACAAAGGGCTCAAACAAGAAATCGGCCGACAAGGATAGCCAGGATCTACAGATCACTGAACAGGATTCTTTTAAAGAGGTTTTTAAAGATCCTGGAGTTGGGATTATCCTACCATCTGGCCTAGAAGGCGCGGACGAGGTTTCCAAGAGCAGGCTGGACCTGATCCAAGAAAGCCACGCCTTGTTGAGAAGCTTCGACCCTAAGGAATTAAAGATTCTCATTAATTTGAAGCGAAACACATCTCCCAAGGCTTGGAGTTTGAGAGAGGATCTGATAGTTTTAACATTACCCATGAGTAACAGGGAAATAGCTGAGGTGCTTAAAGGTAGAAACAAAGAAGCTGTTAAAAAAAGACTTCAATTGCTGAAATCAAAGGGTCTCACTAAACGAAATCAAATGAAAGAATTTGAGGTTCATGAATAACCATATTTAGATAAACAATTGAAAATATACTAAATGGAATTTAAAATAAAAAACAAATCGGGACGTGGCTCAGCCTGGTAGAGCACTGCATTCGGGATGCAGGGGTCGCTGGTTCAAATCCAGTCGTCCCGACCATTAAAAT
>CAZFJT010000579.1:0-2890 GCA_964519135.1 uncultured Syntrophales bacterium
GGGTATCAGAGGTGAAGTCCATTGCCAGGCAAATAAAAAGAACTTTTTTCGAACACCAGCAAGCAGGTATAAAACCTGACCAATTCCATGTGGCAGCTCCCAGCCTGGAGCCATATTACAGGTTGTTTATAGAAATCTTTCCTGAGTACGGAATTCCATTCAATATTACAAGGGGTGTTCCATTATCTTCAATACCTGTTGTCGGTCTGCTCCAAACTCTACTGCAAGCTGTTGTTCACAGAGACCACAGGTCTGTATTCAATTTCTTTTCCTCCACCCTTGTGACCACTCCGTCTCCAGATATTAACCAAAACTTTGAATTATTCCTTGTGGGAAAAGGTTTTGACTCTCAATCGACCAAGGATGACATGGGAGGAAAAGATGATCCTTATATGGAATCCATTTCCTTGGATCCTAGCTTTATTGACCAGTTCTGCAGGTCATATGGCGTCAAGGGTGGTAGGGATTACTCTGAGGATTGGCTAAAACCCTTTTCCAGGATCATTAATCTTATGGGTGAGCAAGCCGGACAAATGAAGGACCCATGGTATGCGGCAAACGCGGCCAATTTCCGGAAGCAGGCCTTGGAACAATTGTGGCTTTTGGATATAGAATTCAAGGAATTGGATAAATGCCTCAACGCATACAAAATGACCGTGCTTGGCGTGCTGATAAGATCTCTTGTATCCCGCTATCAAATTTCAGCCAATTTGTTTAAATCCCTTGCGTCCATTGATTCCAGTATTGATGTGGCCAAGGAGATAGTTTTTGAAAAAAATATAAAGGGATTCAATCGAGCCCTGGAATTAACTGAAGAACTAGCGTACGATTTCGAGCTGATCCGCGCGGACAAAGCTGACCTGGAAGCCTTTAACGAATCTTTCGTCCATTGTTTGACAAATGAAATGATTCAGGAGGCAGGGGAGCTTGCCGGGGTAAGTGTATCCCAGATGTTGGAAATAAGAAACATTGCCGGGAAGTTTCTTTTCCTGGCAGGTCTTACTTCTGATTCATTTCCAATTTCAGGGTCCAATAACTTCATATTTGACAATGTTCCCGGCTCGCCAGAATTTGATGAAGCCCTTGACCTGTCACACTATTTGCTTGATCAGGCAAGGCAGAACAGCGAATCACTGCATATTTCCTATCCAATGTCAGACGCGGATTCCGCGCTTGAACCCTCTGTTTTGGTTGAAGATATGATTGATTCCTACCAGTGTATAACAAGCGATTGCGCGAATGTATCGGATCAAGCGTTCTCAAGACACGAATCACTTGAAATCGCGGCCAAAGCTTTAGGGGGTGAGTCTGAATTTAATTGGGACCATTTCAGGTTAGCCCTGGAGAAGTATCCGACTTCAGCGAATCGGAACTCCAGGGAGTTTGTGGAAGAGATAAGACGACATCTAATAGCGTTGGCCCTCAGAAAAATTTCCGAAGGATCAGGGCCTTTTGACGGTGTAATAGAAGATGAAAAAACTCTGAAAATAATCAGGAAAAAATTCGAAGACCCTGGATTTCATTATTCAGTTAGCAAGCTCAACTCGTATCTTTCATGCCCATTCTCTTTCTTTCTTGATCAGGTCCTGGGCCTGGCGCCTATCCTGGAGCCGCCTGAAGAGATTGAGGGGAGAGATATAGGTATAATTACCCATGAAATACTCAAGGAGTTTTATGACTCCATATCAGTGGGACCAATCAAGAGGATTCGCCCTGAAGTCAGGATTGAAGCCCTGAAATTAATGGGCGCCTTGGCAATGGAATATATCAAGAAAAAGCCATATTTTGACAAAGACTCGTTTAGCGCATGGTCGACCGGGGAAAGGATACTGCGGGGCCTTATATTCCAAGACACTCCTAAAGAAGATATCCTGAAAATAGAACAGGGAACGGATATTCATCCAGTGAAACGCGGGCTTTTAAGAACAATTATTGACCATGAAACCCGACTCAACGCTCCACTTACACCGGTCCGATCCGAATACGCGTTTGGGTTTCCCGGGACAACCAGCTTACATATAAAAGGTGAAGAAAACAGAACCATAAAAATAAAAGGTAAGATAGACCGCATAGATCATTACCTGCCTGAAGAAGGCCCCAAGGCTCTTTGGATCTATGACTATAAAACCGGAGAGCCCGCTAGCCTGAAATCTGTCAATCAACTGGAAGATCTGCAACTTCCCATATATATGCTTGCTGTTTTGTACGAATACAATGAATTAGAAACAGACTCAGTCGCGGCATGTTTTCTACACCTGGCGCCCCGGAAGGAAGACATTAGGCAAGCTGTCACATATACTCCGGACACTCCAGGGGAGCTTCTCCAGGGGCTGGATAAACATTCGGCCATATTCGGCGCCAAGGAACAGGAAGCAACTGTCACAAAGGTCATAAACATAGATTCAGGAATAAGAGCCGGCAGGTTCCCAAGGCTCAACGCAAAAAAGGCATGCAACAATTGCGGATATAAAGGAATTTGTTACAGGAATGATTAGTGTAAATTTCATTAAATCGCGCCTTATATTAAAGAGACTTGTGAAATAGTCGATAAATTTTTGAAACACCGGGTATTGGGAATGCTCAAAAGAACAAGCGCGTCAACGGTCATGGAACGCGCAAATAATGCGCGATATCTATCAATGTCTTGCTCCCTATGCCCAAGGCTATGCGGTGTGAACAGAACAATAGGGGAAACAGGTTATTGTAAAGCCGGCCCGATTCCAACACGCGCCACAACATTGGCCCATTTTGGCGAGGAACCCCCAATTTGCGGAACAAAGGGGGCTGGGGCCATATTCTTCTCAAGGTGTAACATGGGGTGCGTTTATTGCCAGAACCATCAGATAAGCCATGGGGGCTTTGGCAAGGAAACGGACACAGAGAGCTTAGG
>CAZFJT010000580.1:0-2886 GCA_964519135.1 uncultured Syntrophales bacterium
GGTCTTAGGCGCCCTATGTTGATGGACCCGTACGCTCCCCTTTCCCCAAGGGTAAAGGCCCTTGGAATAGCCGCGTTGATTCTTTTCGTGATCACATTTGTTCCTACCCCGGTTTATGTGGAATAGACATGTAATACCAACTCGCTTTCAAAGATGAAATTTTGAGCAACTCACGATGGGGGTAACAAGATGAAGCCTGCTCGACCGTTGACCCCATCAATCAGGACAATTCCCTGAATTGGTAAATTCCCAGTAATGCACGGCCTTGCTTCCTAAGCGCATCTAATATGTCAAAAAATATAGGTCATTTCGAGAGGACTCTATTTAGCTATGGCTTTCAAGGTCAGGCAGCGCCGCGCCTGTTGGCGGAAGATCCGATTCGCTGCGTTTAAATTCGCAAGCTCAACAAACTTCGCTCATCGGACTCCCGCTGCGGGCGCCGGCTCAGGCTATTTCCCTTCCCAGATTCTCTCCTCCTTGCCGCCAACAACTGAGGGATTACCTGAATTGGCGCCTTGGTATTGACATAGTGGCCGGGGATGGTCTATTTTTTTCAGGTTAAGCGTCCGCCCATTACGCCGGGGTAGCTCAGAGGCCAGAGCAGCTGATTCGTAATTAGCAGGCCGTGGGTTCGACTCCCATCCCCGGCTCCATGTATTCAGACAAATATAGCAACCTTTCTATTTCTAGAAATTTCCGGGCCTGCGCGGGAGGTCGGATGATCTGCCCTGTATGTAACGCTTTGAACAATGAAAGCGCACACGTTTGCCACAACTGCGGGGCGAACTTGCACGATTCAGACCCTATCGCGAACGGGCCGACCTATGTGCAATATGAAGAACTCCTGACCACTTACAACCTCGGAGATATAGCGATCATAAAGGGTGTGTTGGAGGGAGAAGGCATCCAACACTATGTGCTCGGTGAGCGTTTCAGCCATCTTTATCCGCAGCCCGCGAAAATCATGGTGGACAAGTATGAAATAGAAAAGGCAAGGGAAATAGTAGATGAATTCGAATTGGCGTACCTCGGGATGTCATTAAGGGATCGTGACAAATACGAGGAGGTCAGATTATCGGTTGTTCCAGATAACCCCGCCTCCAAAGAGATCCAAATCGCTGACTTTGAGGACGCAAGTCTTGGTCAAGGTTCTATGGCCACATCCATGGCAAAAACCGGGGCCAAAAAGAATTACCTGAATAAAGCAATTTGGTTCATTGGGGGCGCGCTTGTGGGACTGGCCATGGCCGGCTTCATTGACTGGGATATGCTGATTACCGCTCCAAAAATCGCTACTCCCGAGAAATTTGACAACAATAAGGATTCCAAAATAGATGAATGGCGTTTCTACAAGGAAGGCGCCTTGTCAACAAGACGAATTGACTCTAATTTCGACGGCAAGGCGGACATAATAATCACCTATGAGAATGATTTGCCTGTCAGCCGGTTGGATGACCTGGATTTCAATGGTGTGTACGACTCCACAACCCATTATGAGTACGGAATTGCCAGATCAAGGGACTTCCATCCTAATGGATCAAAGAATATCCACAAAAGGCAACTATTCGAGCATGGAACATTAAAAGAGGCCCTTATAGACAAAAATATTGATGGCAAATTTGATGAAAGGCTCATGTACGATATGCTTCAAAACCCTATAAAGGCCGAGCGGATTCAATAATAGGTTTCTACGAGATTTCCACTGCAATGATATTTCCTAATGCTTTTTTTTGCGTAATTTTTGAATCAAGTTAATCTTTTTAGCTTCATTAATAATAACAACATTGGCGCTTAGCAAATATTTTATAAGGAGACCGCTATGGACACCAGCGATACAATAGACAACAAGAATAGTAACAAATCCGTGGAAGAACGTGTTCAAGACACCCTGGACCATATTGAATCAATTGAGCAAATTGATGACAGCCAACTACCTCGGAGCGTACTGGATAAGTTCAAACAAGACAAGCCTGAAGATTGCCAATAAGAGCGCTTGAGTAAACCACCTCCAATAAACTTAATTCCCCTTGGAACATTTAGTTATACTAAATAGTCATATGTAGTATCGAGGGCGTGGCGCTGTTTAGATCTTTCCAGGGGGGACGATATGACAAGTCAAAGCCTTGATGTAACAGTCAAAAAGATTGTCTCCAAACACAAAACCCCAGTAAACGAGGCCCAAAGGTACAAACGTGATTGGGCCCAGGCTGTGTTGGATTCCAACATGGAATTGGCCTGGCGCACATGGATCGAGTACTGCCAATTTACTCATCAATGCGGACTCGGAGAAAACTAGTCCATTTTCTTGGACCCTGTGGACCGGGTTTTTCGCTCACTCACGCCCTCAATAAATATATGCCACGTATCGGGTTTCATTTCATCACCAATCCCCACCCCAGGTTGACACTTGATTAGCTAAAACCCTCTAAAAGGAGGCTAAGATGGAATTCAGAAACTTGAACGGCAGGATCTACTGCAGGCCGGCTCTCACTCCTCCAGTGGTAAATAGCGCGCTGGCCGCGAGCATTGGCCTGAAAGCCCCAAGCGGAATGGACCTGGAATCAGGTGGAAATGTTCCCTTAAAACCAGGAAGTAATGTGAAGTTAAGGGCCCTTCTTGGGGAGGGCGAAAAAAGGATGACATTCCATGCGAAGATCCATGATTTTGATTCAGATGTTCGCTCAGGAAAGGCCTTTGTATACTTTGACCAAATTTCGCTATCTGATTCCGAGTTCAAGCTTCTCATGGGTTACATGGTGGACGACGAAGGCAGATCTTTGGAAATCGAACAGACCCTTCGGCGTATAGGATCGCACTCTTCGCCCTTTATCCCGGAAGAACAAATAGATGGCCTGACCCGTGTGAAAGCTATCACTATGCCCATAA
>CAZFJT010000581.1:0-2885 GCA_964519135.1 uncultured Syntrophales bacterium
GATCTGAATCGAGTAATTGAAGATTTTGTCTCTCATCTGAAAGGTAATTCAGAATCGTATAGAGTTCGGTTCAGGATGCAAGATCACCGCGGTCAATGGATTTGGGTTTCGGTTAAAGGGAGGGTTTTTGATCGGGATTCAGAGGGTAGGGCGCTTCGCATGGTTGGGACCATCTTGAATATAACGGAAAGAAAGAGGACTGAGCGACTTTTATCAAGTGGTGAGGAAAAGAGAAGCGCGATGTAACCTTAATACAAATCCACATCCCCCATGAATCAGGCTTCACTGGGAGAGGGTGTTTATCAATTGTACCTGTAGAGATTCAAGAGCAAAAGAATAGTCCTGGTCGGTATCAGCGCAAACCAGAGCGTAATGCCGATGGGGAAGTCTTTGGGTTTTCTTTTGGCCCAGTAATTCGCCGGAATAGGCAAAGACAAAAGGAAAAATGGCAATAGTGGTAATTTGGCGAGCGCGTGGGCGCATTTCCGAACACCCCGGTTAAAAGATGATCAAGTATTCTCGTACATTTATATTAGGCCTTTGACACAACTACATGTACAACATTCACCCACTATCTTGATATCTCGGCTCAAGTTAATATTTGCAATACTTGATCACTGCGCTCCTTGGCAAGGCTTCATTAATGGAATATCCGTCCGCTGTTTTTATGGTGTTATATTAACAGGTTTCAAAGGAGGCTCAAAAGTTAGGCCCTGATCTGGCGTAATAGCTTAAATTTGGCTGAAAAAATCAAACAGACCCATGATATTCCTTGACATTACCTTGCCTTCGACTATAAAATCATCGCTTCTACAGCCCCGAGGTGGAACGCTTAAAACCACAGTTCCGCGTCCTGCACTGTTACATGTTGTTAGTCACATGGCGCCCCGTCAAACGCGGAATCGGGCGAGAATCCCTATCTAGGTTCAAGGAGGACATGCGATGTCGAAACTGGTGAAGCCCCACGGTGGTGGCGAGCTTAAACCCCTACTTCTGCAAGGCGCAGAGCTTGAGTCTGAAAAGAAACGGGCGGAATCCATGCCCAAGATCACAATGACCAGCCGTGAAAACTCCGACCTATTAATGCTCGGCTGCGGCGCTTTTACCCCTCTGGACGGCTTTATGGGCTACGAGGACTGGAAAGGCGTTTGTGATGAATTCAAAATGGCCAATGGCTTGTTCTGGCCGATCCCCATCACCTTGTCCACAGACAATGAGGACGTAAAGGTCGGCGATGAAGTCGCATTGGTGGATGGCGATTCCGGTGAGTTAATGGGCTCCATGAAGATCACCGAGAAGTATGAGATCGACAAAAAACACGAATGTGAAAAGGTCTTTACAACCAGTGATGATGAGCATCCAGGCGTGCAGAAGGTCATGGCCCAGGCCAAATATAACCTGGCCGGTCCTGTAAAGGTTTTCTCAGAGGGTGGTTTTCCGGAAACTTATGGCGACGTTTACGCGACTCCCGCGCAGACACGCGCAATATTCGAAGAAAAGGGCTGGCAGAGAATTGCCGCGTTGCAGCTTCGTAACCCCATGCACCGTTCCCATGAATTCTTGGCAAAAATAGCCGTGGAAGTCATGGACGGCCTCATTATCCATCAGCTTCTTGGCAAACTAAAAGCAGGCGATATCCCTGCCGACGTTCGTGTTGCGGCCATCAATGCGCTCGTGGACAACTACTTTGTCAAAGACACCGTTGTCACAAAGGGTTATCCCATGGAAATGCGTTACGCGGGCCCAAGGGAAGCTCTACTCCATGGCGTATTCCGCCAGAACTACGGCTGCTCTCATCTCATAGTTGGCCGTGACCATGCCGGTGTTGGAGACTACTATGGTCCATTCGACGCGCAGAGAATCTTCTTGGAAATCCCGGAAGACGCCCTTGAGCTGCGCCCACTGAACATAGACTGGACCTTCCATTGCTACAAATGCGGTGGTATGGCTTCAATGAGAACATGCCCCCATGGCAAGGAAGATCGTCTGCTCCTGTCAGGAACCATGGTCCGCAAGACACTATCCGAAGGTGGAGATCTACCCGCGGAATTCTCCAGACCTGAAGTTGTGAAAATACTCCAGGATTACTATCAGGGCCTTGAAGACAAGGTTGAAGTCAAACTCCATGGCGCAGCAACTGGTGATTTGAAAAAAGATTAATTTTAGTTTTATCTCATAGGATAAGCAATCCGCCCGGCCAGTGATTTCCAAATCTGGTCGGGTTTTTTGTTGTCACTATCCACCTTTTATAAGTATCTTCTCCGGACCATTTGTCTCAGGATCTCCAGTCGTGATATCAAAGAGGCGTAATTAAACCCAATATGGAAAAAAGCCATTTTGAGTAGGATCGTACAGGCTAATACTTAAACAAAAACAAGCAATAGACGTCATGCAAAATGATTTCAAGTCAGTGATCGTGTCCGACGCATCAGCGTGTCACAAACCGGAGATACACCACATGACGTTGCAGCTATACGGTGAGAATATATTAGAGCCACTTATTCGTATAATGACCACCGAAGAGATCTTGAATGAGATCATGGGTTGACTAATAGAGGTCATTCCTTCAATACAAAGGAGGCGCCCTCATGGTGATCACCAAATGGTCAATCAAAATGGACCGGAAACTGTCAGTCTTTGATGAATTTGGGGAAAACTTCTGGAAAAGGCTGCTGGGAATGTGATGAGGATCAGGGATGTCTATTACTTGACGTCTCCAGTGGTTGCGAGTTATCCGTCATTCAGCGTCATGCTTTTTAAATCTGCGCCACAATGATGGCGCCTGTCTGGATATACGGGAACTAACAAGTCAACGTCTTTTACTGGAATTAGCTTTCTATTGCTTCCCTTGTGACCTGGTTGGCCTCCTCTTTTTTTCTTACTAC
>CAZFJT010000582.1:0-2883 GCA_964519135.1 uncultured Syntrophales bacterium
GGCGAGAGATCCGACTCGCTGCGTTTTATTCGCAGGCTCAGGAAACTTCGCTCATTGGACTCACGCCGCCCGGCTCGGCCTGCACTGAGGCCCCACAAGAGTGAATAGATACAATTTGAGACGCCCACATTCAAATAAATTCAGAGGCCAAAGCCATCCAATAATAGTTATGCTATAAAAATAATAAAGGTTGTTGATTAGAAAAAAATTCAAAGGATTGACACTGATCTCAGCCGGTGGCATTAACATACATTCCCCTATGGTTTTAGGGGGGAGTTTTTTTATTAGTGGAGGGTCTTATATTTCCTGGCTTAATTGTGAAATATAACAGCGTGTTTGGGATTGGTGGGAACCGATCTCCTTGAAGATATTCTAAATTATATATCACTGATTTTGATCCTAATTCATGGCTAAGAGCTCCAAGAGCTCGTGATCCGTCAAAATTCATAAGCCATTGAATTAACGTAAGGTTAAAAATGATAGCGAGATACTTGAATATTTTAATCGCGGTCTTTGTAATCGCGATGATTCCGTTCCTGACTGGATGTGAAGTTTCAGAGAGTAGTCCAACTGAGGAAAAACCGGAGTCCCAGGCTGTGAATGTGGTTGTGGAGAAGATCAGCCCCGAACCAATGAAGGACGTCCTGGTTTTACCAGGCGAGACAGAGGCAAGGCATGATGTGATTGTGGCTGCTGAAAGGGACGGCGCTGTTGAGCGAATAGACCCGAAAGAGGGAGATTGGCTGAAAAAGGGCGATCTTATAGCCCAAATAGATGTTGAGACCCTAAAGGCCACATTGGAGAGGTGTGAAGCTTCTGCTGACATGGCCGAATCCGTGGCTGAAAGACGTAAGAATCTTCATGAAGGAAAGATGATTTCCAAAGAGGCCCTTGATCAAGCGCTCACTGACAAGACGCTTGCAACCTGCAATCTCAGAGAGGCCAGGATCAACTATGAAAAAGGCTTTGTAAGGGCCCCTATAGACGGGGTTATTGACAGGCTCCATATAGATCCTGGTGAATTTGTGAATCGTGGGCAGAAGGTAGCTGAGATGGTGGATGTCCGGAAGATCAGGATCAATGTGCAAGCCCCTGAGATGGATGTGAGGTACATCAAAACAGGATCAAAGGCCCTTGTCACAATAGACGCCTATCCTGAAGAAAAATGGATTGGAGAAATAGATCTGGTTTCCTTTAAAGCCGATCCCGCGACAAAGACATTCAAGACCAGGGTGGTGGTGGATAATAGGGATTTGATGATCAGGCCCGGCATGATAGCGCATGTGGCTTTTCTGAGGCGTGAAATACCGAACGCGATAACCGCCCCCATCTTCGCAATTGTGGATAAAGGCGGCGAGCGGCTTATTTTTATCGAGGAAAACGGTGTGGCAAAGGCCAGAAAAGTGGAAATAGGTGTTATAGGCCCTGAAAAGGTCCAGATAACCAAAGGCCTGAAAGATGGCGAGAACTTGATCGTAAAAGGCCAGCACGAGGTTGAGGACGGAATGCGGGTGGTCGCCCAATGATTGTTAATCATTTAGCTCTAGACCGCCAGATAACAGTGCTTGTGCTTTTGGTGATGTTGGTCATAGCCGGTGGGTACGCGTACCAGTCCTTACCAAGGGAGGCCGAGCCTGACATAACAATTCCCTATGTTTTTGTGACCACCATGTACGAAGGTGTCGCGCCCAAAGACATGGAGACCCTCATAACTATCCCTTTGGAAAGGAAACTCAAGGGTCTTTCGGATGTTGAAGAGATACGCTCAAGTTCCGCTGAAGGCATATCAAATATAGCCATTGAATTTCTTCCCAGCATGGACATAGACGACGCGGTCCAAAAGGTCCGGGACAAGGTTGATCAGGCCAAGCGTGATTTGCCAAGTGATCTGGAAGACGATCCTCTTATCACTGAAGCGAATATATCTGAAATACCGGTAATTCAGGTGGTGCTTTCAGGGCCGTTTAGTTTGAAGAGGCTCAAGGTATTCGCAGAAGAGTTCGAGGACAAGATAGAATCTGTTCCGGGAGTCTTGGACGCGAAAATTGTGGGCGGCCTGGAGCGCGAGATACATGTGCTCTTTGATCTGGAAAGATTGGCCGCTTATCGCATACCTGTTTCAAGCCTGGTCGCGGCTGTTGAGAGAAACAATGTGAACATGCCCGGCGGCGCAATGGATATTGGAGAGGCCAAGTACCTTGTCCGCGTGCCTGAGGATTATCAGAACCCCGCGGAAATAGACAATATAGTGGCGTTCGTTAAGGACAACAGGCCCATCTATTTAAGGGATGTCGCGACGATCAAGGATCATTACAAGGATCCCACCAGTTTGAGCAGAATAGACGGCGCCAAGAGCGTGACCATCCTTGTTTCCAAGAGGACCGGCGAGAACATAGTCCAGGTTACCGACAAAGTTAAGGAAGCTGTGGAGGAGCTGAAACCCCAAATGCCGCCTACCATGAAGGTAACCTTGACAGCGGACAGGTCCGCGGATGTAAGGCTTATGGTCAAGGAGTTGGAGAACAATATACTGTCCGGTCTTGTTTTGGTTCTGATCGTTGTTTTCCTTTTTATAGGGGGTAGATCGGCCCTCTTCGTCGCGCTGGCCATACCGTACTCCATGTTGATAACCTTTGCGATTCTTTACGCATACAACATAACCCTCAATATGGTGGTCCTGTTCTCGCTCATACTAGCCCTCGGCATGCTGGTGGATAATGGAATTGTCATTGTTGAGAATATCTACAGGCATATGCAGGAAGGCAAGGCCCCGCTCAAGGCCGCCATTGATGGAACGGACGAAGTGGCGTGGCCTGTTACAACTTCCACTATTACCACCCTTGGAGCTTTTTTCCCATTGTTGTTTTGGCCGGACATCATGGG
>CAZFJT010000583.1:0-2875 GCA_964519135.1 uncultured Syntrophales bacterium
ACCTCCTAATTGTTACAATTGTCTAATTTTATGTAAGCGCTCACCGTGGGCGCCAAAAGCCCAGTCATCCGAGACCATTTCTTAGACTACTACTTTAATTGTACTAGTGCTATAATTGGGTGTTTGATCGGTCCGGTTTCAGGGCAATATTCGAACAATATGAATCAGGTAAACTTAAATGATCCTTGAAATAAATCCTGTACATCCCCAGCCTAGAAAGATTCAACAACTGGTGGATACCCTAAGATCCGATGGAGTTATCATCTACCCAACAGACACCGTCTACGGGCTGGGATGTGATATTGCCAGTAAGAGAGCCTTGGATAGGGTTAGACGAATTAAGAAGATGGACAACAAACGTCACTTGACCTTTGTCTTTAGTGACCTGAAACTAATATCCCAGTACGCTCAGGTTACTGATTGGGCCTATAAAATACTCAGGAAGTTTCTCCCTGGCCCTTACACCTTTGTCATGGAAGCCACAAGGCTGGTGCCCAAGATAGTGCTCACAAAGCGCAATGAAGTTGGAATAAGGATACCAGACAATGTTGTGTGCCAGGAAATGATATCCGAGCTTGGCCATCCGATTTTGAGCTCATCAGTGAGGATGCCCGACGATCAATTGCTCGATGATCCCAGGGAAATGGAAAGGCTTTACAAGGGGCAAGTGGATATAGTGGTGGATGGTGGCGCGCTCCTACCTGAGCCCTCTTCTGTAATCAGCCTTATGGGGGATGAAATAGTGGTCATAAGAGAGGGCAAGGGCCCTGTTAAGCCTTTTTTAGCCAGTTAAGAGCCGCTGAGATTAACACCGCGGTCTTCTGGGAGCTGCCCGCATGCTTCATTATCGCGTCCCGACCCATTTGGCCCAACTTCTTGGCCCTTTCAGGGTCGGACAGGGCAAGATCTACTGCTTTCACGATATCCTCTTCAGTCTCTACCTCAACAGCCGCGCTACATCTCAAAAGCGCGGCTTTGGCTTCTCTGAAATCCTCCATTGAAGGTCCGAACAAAATGAATTTACCCCAAGCAGCAGGCTCGATGATGTTCTGTCCTCCTTTGGGCGCCAAAGATCCGCCCATAAAGACCACTGAGGCAATTGAATATACTGTGAAGAGCTTTCCTATAAGATCCAATATAATTATTCCACTTTTCCGCCTAGCCGAGTTTTCCAGCAGTTGGCTCAACAGATCCGGTTCTTCAAGCCCCTCCGCCTTTATGTGGCTGACAAAAATAGAGGTCTTTTCAACATGCCTGGGCGCTATTATCAGGATCATATCAGGATATTTTTTCAGTAGACCTTTGTACGCGTTGAGCAAAGTCCGACTCTCTTGGGGATGGACACTACCTAGAACAAATACCGGACTATCATCCAACTCCAAGGCCTTCAACCAGCCCTGATCCCCAATGTTTTCAGGATTGACAAAAGCCGCGTCTATTTTTGTGTTCCCTGTAACCATGACCTTTTTCGGTTCCGCGCCCATCTTTTGAATCCTTTGGGAGTCCAGGTTGGACGACATTAGAAACAGGTCTACGCAATTTAATGTGGGTTTGAAAAACCTCCGCAGGCGCAGATATCCGGGCAACGACCTGTCCGATATTCTTCCATTTGCCAGAACAATTTTTGTGGAGCGTCTTTTCAGGATGTGCAAAAGGTTGGGCCATATCTCTGTTTCCATAATTACGAACATATCAGGCCTCACGGTATCTATCACAGACCTGACAGTGAATATGAAATCCAGAGGCATGTAAAATATCGCGTCTACGGATTCAAGTGTTTCCCGGGCCTTTGCCTGACCGGTCTCTGTTCCTGTGGATACCACGATGGTTACATCGGGTTCAATCTCCCTGAACGAGTCTATAACAGACCCCAAAGCGACAACCTCACCCACTGAAACAGCATGGAACCATATCCTTGGACCGGGTAGTTTTTTGAATCTCTCCGGATCGTCCAGTATTCCCAGTTTGCCTTTGATTGAAGCCCTATACTTACGGCCCAGCAGGATCTTTGGCCCGTACAAAAGTATCATTATTGGAGCGACTATAAAACTGAGTATGAGATTATAAGCCAGGTTGTACATAAGGGATTTAGCTGAATGACTTATTGTGGCCACTACCTTCTGTTTTTATTGATATACTCCTGATTCACCAGTGGACCGAGATATTAAGCGTCATTCCATAGACAGCTACTCTTTATTACCATCCGCTGATAGAACCAGAGTTATTGAATTTCCGGATTCATTGAATTGAACATCATCTACAGAATACATTATGAGCACAAGACCTCTGCCATGGGCTTGCAGCAATTTAGCCGGATCCCGCTCCTTTCTCAGCTCTTCCATCACTTTACAATGATCAAATCCTTTGCCTTGATCGCTGATCGTTACCTGACATTCAGTCCCTTTGGATCTTAGCCCTATTCTAACCTTTAAAGCCCCATAATCACTGGATTGAATCCTTGAACATCGAAGCGCGTAATATCCATCATCATCGTCAAGGGCCGTGGGCTTCATTGAGGAGTCCAAAGCGAGATTTCCATGATCAATGGCGTTGACTATGGCCTCATGGATCGCTATCTCGATCTTGGTCATTGATTTTTCATGGCAGAATTTGGTCAGAAAAAGCACGTTTGCCAAAAAATTGGAGATTTGGGTTGGCTTAATCTCATCTGTGCGAAACTCCATATCAAAGATCAAGTTCCTCAGATTGTTTATCCCTGGAAAGAACCTGAGCCCAATGTCATCGATTAGAGATCTTCTTCTTAGATAAGTCATTAAATGTTCAATATTGACAGGCTTGTGAAAATACTCGATCTCATCCTGAAATAAGAGATTTTGGGCGTTATCTAGACCATCCCGGCTGGATATGCTTGCTA
>CAZFJT010000584.1:0-2874 GCA_964519135.1 uncultured Syntrophales bacterium
ATCTAACCTGATCGATTTGAGAAACTCCTTTTTCGCGTCATCTATTTTGCCGCTCTTCCATAATATCAGGCCTCGATTGTTGTGTAGGTACGCCTTTGGCTCTTCTGAAATTGAAATTGCGGAATCTATCAACTCAACAGCGTCAACTAAAAGCCCGTGGTCATACTTTTCCAGGGCCTTGTCATTAAGAATGCGCACAAGCCGCTCTTTGGCCCATTCGTTTCTCCTGGAGTAAACCAGGTTCCCTGACAAAATATTCGTCATTCCAGCAAGGTCCAAAACAATCGTATAGTCAATTACATCAGCAAAGTCCTCTTCACCGCCGATCGTGACCACAAAGACCGGAAAACCGTTGTCGCATTCAATATAAGATAGGTATTGATAGCTCTTAATATAATAGGTGTTTTCCACTTCCCATATTTCATCCGGGTTGGCCAATGTATATTCAACCCAGATGAGAAAATCCACCTTAGTAAGCTTACCACCCGCTGGGAAAAACCTTGCCAACGCTTTTCCATCAGGAAAAGGAGGCGGTAAAAAATACTCAGAATCATCCGTCAGTTCTGAATTAAAATTATTGCTGAAATCATTATCGTCCCTGCAACTCGTGGCCATTGCGCACCTCAACAGCGTACGTCCGCTTTTTAAAGACGCCGCATGAGTATCATAGCCGCCCTTACCCAACTCTATCCGCCCAGTGTTGACCTCGCCAAAGCCGGCGACCTCAGCAATTCTCCATCCCTTTGGCCTTACTTTTGGCCATCCATTTGGTTGGAACGGATAGAACCCTATAAATGGTAATAAGCCTTGATTAAAATAAATAGCATGAACAGCAATTCAGGTCAAATATCTGGGACGACTTGGGTTTGTTATGATTCATCCATCACATCAGTAGGTTAGGAATCCGCAAATTATTCCATACCGAAATCTTACAAATAATGAAAACACCGGGCAAGGCTGCACGCTGCCATTGAGGCGGTTTCAGATCTTAATTTATATGGTCCCAATCCGGCGGATTTGAATCCCATTGATATCGCGGTACGTTCCTCTTGTCTGGTGAATCCCCCCTCAGGGCCAACCAATATTGATAATTCCGCGTTATTGGCGGCCTTGAGAAGCTCGGACATACGCGGCTGATCAGATTCTGTTGATAGTATCAATTCGATACCCTGGGGAACCCTGTTCTTCAAGTAATCATCAAGAGATTGAACATCTTCAATTATCGGTATATCAGGGCGTTCGCATTGGGCCACAGCCTCCAAAATTATTGTTCTCCACCTGTCCTTTGGTCCTGGGGGCTTGGGAACTGACCTCTCAGTGATCAAGGGTACAAATTGAGTTACTCCCAATTCAGTGCAATGCCTGAAAATCTGCTCCACAGGCCCCGGCCTTACCAGGGCAAAAACCAGGGTCAGCCTGTAATCAGGCCCATCCGGTTTGCCAAGTGTCTCAATAACCTTTCCCTTGGCCAATGATTTATCAGGCGGCTGTAATAATACTAAAAAGCGTTGATTGTCATCAAAAACCTCAATGGTATCCCCAGGGGATAGCCTTAAAACCTTTTGTATTCGCCTGGAGTTTTCCTTAGAGAAATATATACCCGTGGATTGAATTTCGCCTGGATGGATGGGTATCCTCTTGATCCTGGGCATCTAATAAATCCTTGGCATCTAATAAACCGAGTCCTTTGGAATAAAACACTATTATGGTTCAACTTGCGACTGGAAAAGTCACTTATCTGGCTATGGATCCGAATCTCTTTCTTAGATACAGATCGATCCTATCAAGCCCTTCCCTTATATTTTCCAGTGAATTGGTATAGGAAAAGCGCAAAAATCCCTCTGCCTCAGTTCCGAAATCAATGCCCGGCGCAACTCCCACTCCGGCTTCTTCCAGGATATCGAATGCAAACTTATATGAATCATTGGAGTATTTCCTCGCGTCAGCGAGAATGTAAAACGCGGCTGTTGGATCCACTTGTATTCCAAAACCTATTTCCCTCAGCCTTTTAAGCATGTACACCCGCCTTTTGTTGAAGGTCTCCCCCATGGAGCGCGTTGATTCCCCAGAATTTGTAAGGGCTTCTATTCCAGCCCATTGGATAAAATCAGCAGCGCTTATAAAGAAATTTTGAGCCATTTTCTGAATCGGTCTTATATAATCCGCAGGCGCAGTCAGATAACCCAGGCGCCATCCCGTCATTGCGTAGAGTTTTGAAAATCCGTTTAATACAAACGCGTTATTGGTGTACTCCAATATTGAATGGGCTTCACCTTCATAAACCAATCCATGATAGATCTCATCGGAGATTATTGGCAGGCCCAAGCTCGCGAGAGCCCGCATACGATCAGGTTCCATTACTATCCCTGTTGGATTTGACGGCGAGTTGATCATTATTGCCCTGGTCTTAGGGCCGATCCTGGCGGCCACCTCATCAGGGTCCATCTGGAATCCCTCGCTGGCGCTGGTTTTGACAAATATGGGGGCGCCACCAAGAAATCTTATGAAATTTGGGTAGCAAGCATAGTGCGGATCAGACAAAATTATCTCGCATCCTGGGTCCAAAACAGCGGCCAGGGTGAGAAATATACCTGGTGACGATCCTGAAGTGACAACTACTTTATCCGGGTCCACCTTGACATCGTACAAATCCAAAAAATTTCTTGATATGGCCTTTCTCAACTCAGGGATTCCCACTGAAGGAGTATAATGGGTGCGACCTTGTTTCATTGCGTCAAAGCCTGCTATCATTATGTTTTCAGGAGTATCGAAATCCGGCTCCCCAACTTCCAGATGGATAATTTCCTCGCCTCCGGACGCTATTTCCACAGCCCTTTCCAAAACATCCATAACCAGAAAGGGTCGAATCTCCAT
>CAZFJT010000585.1:0-2874 GCA_964519135.1 uncultured Syntrophales bacterium
ACACAGAACCGTCTCTCTTTCTATGATAATGCTCAGTGGTTACCAACTCACCATTGAAAACTCGATCCAGAATACCCTTCATGCGCAGAGCTTCCTCTGGAGTATCCAAATCTCGCATATTCAACTTGACGAACTCTTCAAGATCGTAACCATGCATATCAGCGGCCGCTCTGTTTGCGGACACTATGTCGCCTATATCAGTCCCTTCTGCGTCAACAACAATAATACCATCTCCGGCCCTCTCAAAAAGTGTTCTAAACATTTCCTCACTTTCTATAAGAGCCTTTTCAGTCCTCCTTTGGGACGTAATATCAAGGATTACGGACAGACTAATCTCTCCCCAAACCTGATCGTCCATGACAACTGAGTTAAGCAGATCGTCTATAAACTGTCCGTTATTCTTGATGTATTGATACCGAACATCTTTTGCGAATTTATTATTCCAGAATTTCGGCAGGACTTCGTCCAAGCAGTTTATGGATTCAGGGGTCATTAATTTTTGCACAGGGTATCCGACGACTTCATCCTGTTCATAACCCATATTTTGCAGCCATTTGTTATTGACCTTTCTTATGATCCCGTCTTTATCTATGGAATGCATCATTACAGGAGCGTTATCATAGAATTCTCTGAATCTGGCCTCGCTTCTCCTTAACTCATCCAGCGCGTGGGCGGCCCTTAAGGCCTCACAGGTATAGGAAACTAGAATTAGGGCGATTTCCTTGTCTTGCTGTGTAAAAGGTGGTTGAGTTCTGTTATGTATAGAAATAACTCCTAGTATTTCGCCATCTTCCCTGCACAGAGGCATTATCAAGGCTGAAGGATCGGTGTAACCTTCCCAGCCGCTTCTATCCAAATCAGGCTCATGATCAAAATTCCGAACAAGAACAGGCGTTTTCTGTTCAATGGCCTTTCTGAAGGCAGTACCCTCTTTTGGGGGCAGATCAATGGTTTTAGCCGCGTGCTCAGGATCAAGGGTATGAGCAAGAACCAGCCGGCCGTTTTGAACCAGGTATAGGCTCCCACCTCCGGCTGCCATGTTATTGGAGAACTCTTCCAATACAAGGCGGCCCATATCTTGAATGTTGGAGCAAGTAGCCAACTTCTTAGTGGCGCCCACTATTTTTTTTAGGCGCTCATTCAACTGAAATAATCTACGATTTTGCTCCGCCAACTTCTGTTCAGCTATTTTCCTGTCGGTTATGTCCTGCATAATGGCAAGCACATAAACTCGCCCATTTTTTACTTTCAGAACAGATGTGGATATGGACAATGTCGCTTTATTTCCATCCTTGGTTTCCACTGGCCATTCTTCGGCCAATATATCCTCTCCTTCACGCATTCGTGACATTCGATCTATAGCCCTGTTTCTTGTTTCAGAATCAGGATATAAGGACTGATACCAACCGGAAGCATTGATCTCTTCCATGGAATAGCCTGTAATCTCTGTCATTCTGGTATTCCAGTGGGTAAATCTCACATATGGTTCTTGATCGATATTGTGGCATATGCAGATTCCATCCGCGGCTTTGTGCAGTATCCCCTCGAGTAATGAAAACTGATCATCAAACTCTTTCTGAATTCTTAGCTCTTCAGTGATATCGGCCAAAGACGCTACTACAGCCACTACGTGACCTGAGATATCTTTCAATGGTGTGGCGTTTATCCTGAGCATTGTTTTGCGACCACCTTTGGTCTCTATTCCATGAACCACTCCATAAACTGAATCACCACTGGACATGACGCGCCTAAAAGGTAAATCTTCGTCTTCCATAGGGGCGCCGTTAATATCGGTTATCTTCCAATCAGCGTCGTTATATCCGTAATCGGAGATCTCATCCCCTCTTATTCCGAGAATCTCTACAGCCATACGGTTGGCCAGTGTCAGCCTTCCGTTTCCATCCAATACTACGATTCCTGATGGGCTTGTTTCTATTATACCTTCCAACATCTCCCTATCATGGCGCAGATCGTTTCTCGCCTTTTGAAGATCCTGGCGCGACAAATTCAAGCGCTCACAGTTTTGCCTCTCATTTTCCATTAACTGTGAGCGGTGTAGGGCCCATGTCACATGTTGGGCCACTGTCTCGAGGAACGCCCTATCCTCTTCAAAATCTCTTTCTTCCAATGACGCGAGACCCAATACTCCTTGGGTTTTATTATCAAAAATGATCGGAAGAGCGGCAAATGACCTGAGACCAGCGTTCTTACATTCAGTCAAAGTGCATCGGTCATCCAGATGTATATCCTTTGAGAATACCGGCCGGCCCTCTTTTGCGGTTAACCCGCACAGACACTCTCCTACCTTTTTCTTCTCAGGAGAATGGTGATCCACACGATCTTCAGGACCGGATATATCCATCTGAACGAGCTCGTCCCCTTGAACTTGATATATCAAAACCAGGTCAGGCTTGATCATCTCTCTTAGGCAGGCGCCAACTATTCCAACCACATCAACCACCCCCATAGACATGGATAGCCTTTTAGCAAGTTCATTGACACAGTCCAATTGGGCCTGTTTTTTTAATAAAATCCTTGTGAGGGGATCTGTTTGATTCAAGGAAGATTCAAATGAATCCACTTCATTGGTTGAATCATTTTGATCGTTTGGAGAGCTTTTATGGGTAGTCGAGGTGTGCTTCATCCTGCGCCTCCCCCCAGAATGTTTTATTTTAACTAAATACATCCTGAATCTTATACGGGCATTTCACTCCTACTAATAATATCATCATCCGCACTTTTGCTGAAAAGTCAAAATCCGAAAACGCCTTAGCCCTAAACTCATCCCGCTCGATTATACAGCTCTAAACACTATTCCCACAACAGCTATGAGATTTCACGTAATCATAATAACAGACGATCCTTGGAAAAAAA